>JAJFMS010000448.1 GCA_020696885.1 Armatimonadota bacterium
GACGCCGGTGCAACTGGACGGGCTGCGGATGCTCGTGACGCCGTTCCCGCAGGAGGAGTTCAACCCCACCGACGACCGAAAGACCCTGCAGCCCAGCCTGGGGGTGACCTGCTTCGACTGCCACGTCAACGGCCACACTACGGGGCAGTTCCACCTTAGCCCGGACATGCGTCCCCAGGAGCGGCGGTTCCGTCTGGACACCACCAGCCTACGCGGCATGTTCAACCAGCAGATCCACGGCTCCAAGCGCAGCCTGCGGTCGGTGGAAGACTTCACCGAGTTCGAGCAGCGCACCGCGTACTTCAACGGCGACCCGATCCACGCCATGAAGAAGGGCATGAACATCATCGACCGGGTGCAGGTGAGCCACATGGCGCAGCTTCAGAATATGCTGGACTTCCCTCCGGCGCCGAAGCTGGAGCCGGACACCGGCCGCCTCGACCCGAAGAAGGCCACGGAGAGCGAGTTGCGCGGTGAGAAGATCTTCTTCGGCAAGGGGAAGTGCGGCAACTGCCATTCCGCGCCGTTCTACCTGGACCAGCAGATGCATGACCTGCACCTGGAGCGTTTCATCGCGAACGAGCCGGGCGACGGGCCGATCAAGACCTTCACGCTGCGCGGCATCAAGGAGAGCCCGCCCTACCTCCACGACGGGCGCTGCCTGACGCTGGAAGACACGGTAGAGTTCTTCAACCTGGTGCTCAAGCTCAAGCTGAACGGCACGGAGAAGAAGGACGTGGTCGCCTTCATGCGTGCGCTCTAACCGCCTGGCGGCTGAACGAGCTCGATCACGGAGGCGCAGGCGCCGGGGACCTCCCGCTGCCTGCGCCTCTTCGCGCTCGTAGCGTAGTGGACCCTATTTCGCATCGAAACTCGGCCGCCCGGCGCCACTCATACGTCCTGATGGAAAGTGCGCGGGCTGACGGACGAAGGAGAACCGACCGTGCTCCGTATCCTGGGTCGAGGGAAAACGCTCTGCGATGGCATCAGCCGGCGTGAAGTGATGCGCGTCGGCGGGCTCGGCTTTGCCGGGCTCACGCTCACCGATCTGCTGCGGCTCCGGGCAGACGCGGCTCCGGGGGCCGGGCGAAGCAAATCGGTCATCATGATCTGGCTGCGCGGGGGACCTTCCCACATCGACAGCTACGACATGAAGCCGGACGCTCCCGCCGAGGTCCGCGGCGAGTTCTCTCCGATCTCCACTAACGTGCCCGGCATCCAGGTCTGCGAGTACTTGCCGAAGCACGCGCAGATGATGGACCGGCTCTCCATCCTCCGCGGCATCAAGTCTAACGACCTGGGCGACCACACGCCGCACTACATCGTCACCGGCTTTCCGGACCGGGGCAAGCGGCCGGCCATCGGCTCGGTGGTGAGCTATCTCCGCCCCCGCGCAGACGGCCTTCCGCCTTACGTGAGCATGATGTACCGGGAGGACGGCACGCACGAGAACGCCACCTACACGGGCGCGGCCCACCGGCCGTTCGTGCCCCGCGGGGAAGCGCTGGACAGCCTCGGCTTCTCCAAGCGCGTGCCCGCCGCCCGGCTGGCCCGCAGGGACCGCCTGCGCGAGCAGTTGGACGCCGTCAACCGGCAGGTGGATTCCGGCGGGGTGTTCGCGGAGCACGACGCGTTCGCAGCTCGCGCGGTGGAGATGATCACCTCCGCGAAGGCGCGGGAAGCGTTCGACCTGGGCAAAGAGTCGCCGCAAACCCGCGAGCGTTACGGCAAGTTCTGTGAGAACTTCCTGATGGCGCGCCGCCTGGTGGAGGCCGGGATCCCGGTAGTCACCCTGAAGGTGGGTGATTGGGACACGCACGAGCACAACTTCCGCGACATGAAAGAGCAGCTCCCGCAGCTCGACCAGGGCTTCCACGCCCTCGTCACGGACCTGTACGACCGGGGCCTGCAAGACGACGTGGCGGTGGTGATGTGGGGGGAGTTCGGCCGGGCGCCGCGCGTCTCCCGCATCGCGGGTCGTGACCACTGGCCGGATGCCGGCGCCGCGGTGATCGCCGGCGGCGGATTCCGGTGCGGCCAGGTTATCGGGGCTACGGACGCCCACGGCGGCTACTCTACCGGCACGCCGTACACCCCCGCGAACGTCCTCGCGTGCCTCTATCGACACCTGGGCATCGACCCGTCGCTCACCCTCCCGGACCGTGAGAACCGCCCCATGAGCGTGCTGGACGATCAGGAGCCGGTGCGCGAGCTACTCCGGGGATAGTCGCACCCGAGAGGCTTGCGCCGTCGCCGCTGCTGCCGGTCGGGTTCATGGCCCGATCACGCTGGTTATGACGGATGCTTCTCCGGGTATGGGGTAATCGACCCAGCCTCCGTCGTCTGCGCCATCGCGCCCCGGGTACTCCATTGAACCGGTTCGATTTCATCAGCCTCCTCAAAGCGCCGCCGGACCACGAGATCATCTCCCGGTGGACGCGGCCCGCACTACATGGGCATGAGCTTCACCTCCCCCAACCACCGGAGCCGGACCACTTCGAATTCCTGGCGATCGGCGATACCGGCGACTCGGAAGCCGCCGGGCCCGGCATCTCCCCGCAGGACGCGGTAGGGCGCTACATGGCGGACGCTCTCTGCGCTCCGGTGGGAAGCGGCGCCGCCCAGTTCGTAGCCCACGTGGGCGATCTCATCTATATGACGGGCGAGCGCCGGCTCTACGAGCGTAACTTCCGCCGCCCCTACGCCCGCCTGCTGACGCCGGACAGCACGGTGGACCACCTCACCTTTCGCGTGCCGTTCCTGCCGGTGCCCGGAAACCACGACTACTACGACATGGGCCGTTGGGCGCAGCTCCTCTCCCTCGCCCCGGGCCTCGGTACCGGCCTCCGCACCATCGCGCGCCAGCTCTTCGCGTACAATCTCTCCCAGGGCGGATCCGATCAGGGGCGCACCTATATGGAGCGGTTCATCCAACCGGAACCGGAAAGCGGGACCTTGCCCACCCCCTATCTACCGGGCGAGGCCACCCGGCTGCCCAACCGCTACTACCGGTTCCGGTACGGGTCCGCCGATTTCTTCTGCGTGGACTCGAACACCCTGGAAGCACCCCCACCCACCAACACTCCCACTGACCGGCGGTCCGCCACCCGCCAGGTCTCCGTGCTCTCCCGGCAAGCCGAAACCATCGCCCGCGAGCTGCGCCGGGACCGGACGGCGCTAGAGAACTGGGTGGCGGGCTACCGGCAGAAGCTGGTACAGAGCGGCGGGCTGGAGGCGCTGACGGTGGCCACGCGAGCCATCACCCAGGCACTGCTCACGCTGAGGCAGGAGTTGGAGGCGTTGCAGCAGCAAGGGCTGGTGTGCGGACCGGCGCTGAGTGCCGTGACCACGGCTTCCTCCCGCTGGGTTTCCGTAGCCTGCGACCTGGAGGCGCCAACCGGCCCGGAGGCGGCGATCCGTGCCATCGGCGCTCTGGACAGTGCCGCGGCGCTGTGCCTGGAGTGCCGGCGAGACCTCGAAGAGTTCGCTTCTACGATGCCGGATGGTGAGGAGCGAGCCCGGGTGCTGCTGGCCGAAGCCGCGCTAGAAGCCGCGCTGCACGATTGGACTTCCCTCGCCAACGGAGAGCCTCCGGACGAGCTGTGCCGCCGCCTGCAAGAGCTCTCCGAGGCGGCGCTGGATGCGCAGCGGGAGCTGGCACGGGAGCGGAACCGGTCGCGCTCCAGCCCCGCCGATCATGACGCGGAGCAGCTTCAGTGGCTGGAAGCCGCCCTGGACGCGGCCCAGCGCGACCGACCGGACCAGTGGCGCATCCTCTACCTGCACCACCCGCTCTACTCCACCATCGCCAACCACTGCGAGCACCGCGATGTCCAGGGCGTGCGCGCGAACCTGCTGGAGCGGCTCCGGGGTAAGGTCCACCTGATCCTCGCCGGGCACTCTCACGCGTTCGAATGGATCCGTGCGGGCGAACTGCCGCACACGGGGCTGTTCGTCACCGGCGGAGGTGGGCAGATCACCCTCCGGCGCTCCGTCCTGGATCCCCGGCGACTGCCGCGTCACCGGGAGCGCTACACAGCGCTGCGAGAGAGCGGCGTGCTGGAGTGCGCCGTCGGCGGCCGCGGTCCCGCCGCCCCAGACGGCATCGGCGGGCCGCTCTACCACTTCCTGCGTGTAAAGGTAACCCCGGACGAGCTCCTCGTGATTCCCGTGGGTGTCCGGCGGATCCCCAGCGGTTTCCGCCAGGAATCCCCGATGCCGGTCTACCACGCCTCCCATCTGGCTCCCGCCCAGCCACCGTGGGAGCCCCGAACACTGGAGGCGGTTCGCATCTTCCGCAGCGAGGCCCCCGAACCGGTTTGGGGGTAGGTGTTCGGTGTTCGGTGTTCGGTTGGGCTGCGAACTCGGCCGCACGGGTCTGCGCCCAGAATCTTGCTCTTACTCTTACTCTTGCTCGGCCTGCAGACTTCGATGTTTACCCCCCGGTGCACCAACCTCCAACGCCGCTCCCCACCCGCTCCAACAGCCCCAAACACCCACTTCAAAAAACATTCAAGATGGATCTCAAACTCGGCCGGTCCCTGTGGAACAACACCATCAGAGCCCTGCAGTAACCACCAAGCAAGTTCGAGGAGATCCGGAAA
>JAJFMS010000449.1 GCA_020696885.1 Armatimonadota bacterium
GGGACTGTCGCAGGTAGGGCACGGCCAGACGCGTAGCGAGGAACACGCCCCGCAGGTTGAGCCCGACCACGCGGTCCCAGTCTTCCAGCGAAAGCTCCTGGCTGCTGCCCGGAACGTGGATGCCGGCGTTGTTGACGAGGATATCCACCCCACCGAACTGCTCCACGGCCCGCTCGAAGAGCGCCGCCAGCGACTGCGGGTCGGAGGCGTCACATGGCACGAAGAGCGCCTGTCCGCCTTCCCGCGCGATCTCCGCGGCGGTGGGCGTAAAGACGTCCGTCTCGTGATACTTCCCGCGCCGCGGCTCCTCCTGCACGTCCGCCACTACGACCCGGGCACCTTCCCGCGCGAACGCGAGCGCGATGCCCCGCCCGATGCCCGAGCTTCCCCCGGTAACCACGGCTACCCGTTTGTCGAGGCGCATTGGATGATCCTGAATGAATGAGGCGTGCTTCTTCCTCCCGGTCCAGTTCCGACAGCACCTGCGCGAGGACGCAGTAGGCGATCGGATCGTCCGGATCCTCGCGGATGACCCCCTGGACGATGGGCCGGGCCTCACCGGCCCGGCCGACCTGGAGCAGCATGTTGACCTGCTCCGGGTGGGCGCGTGTGTCGTGAGGGAATCGAATCGCTTCGCTCACCGCTGCCCCTTCCCGGCGGAAGCCCAGAACAGGCAGCGGGGATCCGGATCACAACCCGGGTCCCCGCTTGTCGACCTGAATTAGTACTTGACGATGTAGCGGTAGCCCTTGTCTTCCCGCATCCAATCGAAGGCTTCGTTGATCTTGTCGAGCGGGATCTCTTTGGTCACCATCTCGTCGATCTTGAGGCGACCGTCCATGTACCAGTCCACCAGCCACGGAAGCTGCGTCCGGCCCTTGCAGCCGCCGAAGGCGGTGCCGGTGATCTGGCGACCCGCGATGAGCATGCGGGGGATGAAGCTCACTTCTTCGCCGGTCTTGGCCACGCCGATCAGCACGCACTTGCCGCCGCCGTAGCGGACCGACTCGAACGCCTGCCGCATCACGCGGGTGTTGCCGGTGGCTTCGAAGCTGTAGTCGCAGCCGCCGCCCGTCAGCTCCTTCACGGCGGCGACACCGCTGCCGCCCACGTCCGCCGCGTTGATCAGGTGGGTGGCGCCGAGTTCCTTCGCCAGCTTGAGCCGCTCCGGCTTCAGGTCCACCGCGATGATCTTGTCCGCCAGCGCCAGCCGGGCGCCCTGCACCACGTTGAGCCCGATCGGGCCGCAGCCGAACACGGCCACGGAGGCGCCCGGATGCACCTTGGCGGTCCAGAGCGCGGCGCCCACGCCGGTGGTGATCGCGCAGCCCAGCAGGCAGACGCGGTCCAGCGGGGCGTCTTTGCGGATCTTCGCCAGCGCCACTTCCGGCACCACGGTGTACTGGGAGAAGGTGGACGTCCCCATGAAGTGGTAGGCCGGCTTCTCCTTCCAGCGGAAGGCGGGCTTACCGGTGGGCATCGTGCCCTCGTAGTAGCCCTTGTCGTCCAGGTAGCTGCAGAGGTTCTGGTTCGGGTCCTTACACTCCGGGCAGGTGCCGCACTCGGAGATGTAGAGCGGGACCACGTGATCGCCCTCTTCCAGGGAGGTGACGCCCGCGCCGCACTTCACCACCACCCCGCCGCCCTCGTGGCCGAGGATGCGGGGGGAGAGCGCCCCGTAGTTCACGTTGTCGCCGCCGCTCATGTACCAGATCTCGGTGTGGCAGAGACCCGTGGCGTCCAGCTTCACCAGACATTCGCCGGGACCGGGATCATCCACCTCGATCTCATCGACGATGAGCGGCTTGCCGATTTCCGTGAAGATTGCGGCCTTCGACTTGGTCATTGTTGGTTCCTCACAGCGATAGTCTCTCCCGATTGATTGGCGAGCACGAAAAGGGGGGGCGGGAGCACCCATCGTGTGTTCGGCGGTGGATGCAGGTCGCCCTTCTCCAGGTAGCGGTCAGCAGGCCAGATAGACGGATGGGGAAATGGGGAAATGGGGAAATGAAGAAACGGGGGAATGGGGTCGGGTGCCGTCGGTTCCTCGTTTCCCGCCATTTCCCAGCCGCAGGCACCATTCCCATGTCCCCATTTCCAAGCCGGAGGGGCCTATACTGGTGCTGCTATGCCTGAAGGAGACACCCTCTACCGCACCGCAGCCACGCTGCGCAAAGCCCTGCTCGGCCGGGTAGTTACCCGCTTCGAGTCCAGCGTGCTGGCCGTGAAAGCGGTGGAAGACCGCCACCCGCTCGCCGGGCGCACCATCACCGCCGTCGAGCCCCGCGGCAAACACCTGCTCATCACCTTCGCCGCACCGGACCCCGCTGAACTTCCGCCCAGCGCTACGTCCGAGCCCCACACTCCTGATCCCCCGCACACCGAGCACCGAACACCCAACACCCAACACCCAACCCTCGTCCTCCACACCCACCTCCGGATGACCGGCTCCTGGCACATCTACCGGCCCGGGGAGCCGTGGCAGAAGCCGGAACGGTACGCCAAGGTGGTGATCCATACAGAGGCGTTCGTGGCGCCCTGCTTCAGCGCCCCGGTGGTGGAACTGCTCACGGAGTGGCAGGCGCAGCGGCACCAGGGCATGCAGGAGCTGGGGCCGGACGCCATCACCCCGGAGTTCGATCCAGAGGAGGCTAGGCGGCGGATCTTGCGCCAGCCGGAGGTGCCGATCGCGGTGGCGCTGCTCAATCAGCGGCTGATGGCGGGGGTGGGCAACATCTTCAAGTCCGAGGTGCTCTTCGTGCGGCGCGTCTCACCGTTCGCGCGCGTCGGGGAGCTGACGGAAGAGACGATCGCCGGGCTGGTGGAGGAGTCGCACCGGCTGCTGTGCGCTAACCGGTCCGGGGGTGAGCGGCGCACCGTATTCGGGCTCAGCGAGCGGGACCGGCTGTGGGTCTACGGCCGCAGCGGCGATCCATGCCGCGTGTGCGGCGAGCCGATCCGGATGCGGCGCCAGGGGATCGACGCGCGCTCCACGTACTACTGCCCGCACTGCCAGAACACGGGTGAGCGGGGGCGGTAGGGGGAGCAACGGAGTGTTGGAGTGTTGGAGTGTTGGAGTGTTGGAGGCCGCGTTCTCCCCACTACTCCATCACTCCACTACTCCATCACTCCCCTAACTCGATCAGTCGCGCAGGCTCTGCTTCAGGAAGAGGCAGAAGGTCTTGGCATCCAGGAAGCCCCGGGAGGCTCGCACTACCCGGCCGTCCGGCTCGAAAACGATCGAGAACGGGATCGACTCCACCTGGTACTTGTTCGCAAACTCTTTCGCCTGGTCCACGTCCACTCGCACGGCCACGAACTGGCGGCTCAGCTTCACCACGTCCTCGTCCTTCAGGGTGGTGGCATACATCGCCTTACATGGGCCGCACCACGTAGCGTAGCACTCCACGAAGAGCCGCTTCTTGGTGCGCTTCGCCTCCTGCTGGGCGGTCTTGAGCGTCTTCTGCCACTTGATCTCGCCGGCGTTCGCCGGGATGAGGGAGAAAGCAACCAGTCCGAGGGAGAAGAGTGCAGCGAGACACCGGGGCCGGCAGGACATTACCAACTCCTGGGAAAGACAAGCCGAAGCGGGCTAACGTGAATGCGGGGCTTGCTGTAGAATACGGGCCGTCGGGCCGCTTTCGTCTCACGAATCCGCCCCGCGCAGGAGCAGGCATGCAGTTTTCAGTGAGCGACGCGGAAGACGGGGAGCGCCTGGATCGCATCCTCTCCGTGCGCATCCCCACCGTGAGCCGGATGCGCCTCCGCCAGGCGCTGGACCAGCAGGAGGTCCGCGTGGACGGCGAGCCCCGGCCGGCCGGTTGGCGGGCCCGGGCCGGGGCGCTGGTGCGAGTGGACGCGGAGTTGGAGGCGGCCACGGCCATGACTCCGGAGGCGATGCCGCTCTCCGTGCTCTATGAGGACCCGCACCTCATCGTCGTGGAAAAGCCGGCCGGTATTGTGGTCCATCCGGCCGGAGCGCATCGGAGCGGGACCCTGATAAACGGTCTCGCCTACCACTTCAATGTTGCGGGCGCCGCCGATCCTCCCGTGCGGCCGGGGCTGGTGCACCGGCTGGACCGGGCAACCTCCGGCCTGATGGTGGTGGCGAAGACGCAGCAAGCGCTCTCCCGGCTCACGGTGCAGTTCCAGGAGAAACGGGTGCGAAAGCGGTACCTCGCGCTCGTGGTCGGAGTGCTGGAGAGCGAAGCCGGTGAGTGGGAGGCGCCGATCGGCAGCGACTCTGAGGCGATGCCGCGCTGGGGCATCCGAGACAGCGGCCGGCCGGCCCAGACGCGCTTCTGGGTGCGGGAGACCCTCGCGGCGCACACCCTCCTGGAGCTGGAGCCGGTGACCGGCCGCACCAACCAGCTCCGCCTGCATTCCGCCCATTTCGGCCACCCGATCGCCGGTGACGAGCTGTTCGGAGCCGGACTGGAGCCGGGGCTCTCCCGGCTGTTCCTGCACGCGCACCGGCTGGAGTTCACCCATCCGGAAACCAGACAGCCCCAGGCCTATGAGAGCGCGCTGCCGGAAGAGCTCACGGTGTTTCTCGGCGAGGCCCGCCAGCAGGGGCTCGGGTAAACCCG
>JAJFMS010000450.1 GCA_020696885.1 Armatimonadota bacterium
GCCGGAGCCGGATCCCTCGCATCGAGGGTATTCGCGCCTCCGCCTGTTCCCAGGTGTCAGTCGTGCAATCCGGGTTCCCCTTCGCCGGCCTGGCCGGTTCGGGGAGTCCCGGCTCAGCACAGTTGCTCGTCGGTAATCGATTTCCAGCTTCTCCCAACGCAGCGGACCGCGGGTCGTAGAACCCCGGTCGTTTTTTGTTGCCTTGTGGAGATTCGCTTTGGGACCCGATTGCAGTCTACAACCTGATACCGAACGACGCGTGGATCCGCAGGAGCTGGTGCCCCGGCTCCGCCCGCGCATCGAAAAGATGGCTTCCTATTACGCCCGGCGCTGTGGCGAAGACGCGGACGACCTCCAGCAGGAGGCATGGCTGGGGCTGCTCCAGGCGCTCCCCGCGCTGGACCCGCGCATCGGAAGCCCGGAGCAATACCTGATCAAGCACGCGCGGTGGCGGCTGCTCGACTCGGTCAAGCGCGCGCGCATCCGCCGGTGCCTGGCGCTGGACGAGGAAGGCGCGGAGAGCCTCCCGGCGCCGGAGCAGGACGAAGCGCTCTCCAGCGCCAGCGTCCGCGACTTCACCGGCCGCCTGAAGGAGCAGCACCGGGACCTCCTGGCCTGCCTCCTCGCCGGCCTTACCTGGCGGGAAGCCGGGGGGGCTCTCGGCTACACCTCCGCCAACGTGGCCTACCACGTCCGCCAGATCCGGCGCCAGTACGAGGCCTGGGTGGGGGAGTGAATGGGAAAATGGATGAAATGAGAAAATGGGGGATGCGGATACCCGCCGCGCCACTCATTTCCTCATTTCCTCATTTTCCCATTTCCCTTTAGCACCGCCGCCCCCTCGGTCGACAGTGTGAGTGATGGCGCAGGCCAGGAAAGGAGGTGGGTGATCATTCATAGCCTGACACCCGCCCGAGGAGCCGGGCGCCGGTAGTCCCTACCGGATAATTGCTCCAGCGGGCCGGAATCCCCGCAACCGAAGGAGCCCGGAGGGCGTCCCAACGGACGTCTCTCCGGGCTTCTTTTGCGTCTCGGGAACCTCGTGCGCTACGGCAGCACGTGGTCGTCGGAGATGTTGGTGGAGGTGCCGTTGGTCGCCAAGGAGCAGACCGGCGCGGCGCCGACCGGGTTTAGGCGCCGCTGGCCGGCCAAGACGGAGTGGCCTTCACGTACTTGTCGGTGCGGTAGCGGCCTACCTGCGAGGCGGTACCCAGGCCGACCGGACGCTCCAACTCCCCCCCGGCCGACACTGGGCCGAGTGGATCATTACTCGCACCGGAGCAATAGACGCCTCCGAGACCCTCCACGCGACCGACGCGCCAACTGTGTTCCGATCGCCGCAGTTCACAGATGACATCCCGTTGCGAATCGCGAAGCGTTGACGCACGACCGCAGGAGTCCCGCGATCCAGCGGGCCGATATCCCTCCGCGGCTCCTCTGCCTCCCTTTTCGCGTTCTTTCGCGTGTTTCGCGGGCAACTCCCGGTGCCCGGAAGGTGCGGTGACGACGCCTGTCATACAAAGCCAATCGCAACAATTCGCACCGATCGCTTATCATAGTTTAGGGATCGTTTAGAGGCCTGGAACGAGGTGCGGATGCGGAGATTCGTGGTGGGTGCAGTGGTCGCGGTAGTGGCGGCGTGTTCGCCTGGATCGACTGCTCCCCGTAAGCAAACGTCCGCCCGGAAGCCTGCAAGCCGGTCCGCCACCGCCCTTGCAGTCACGCCTCGCGTGACCCGGCTCACTGTGCTCCCGGCCGAAGTGGCGCTCGATGGTCCGGTGGCCACGCAGCGGCTCGTGGTGATGGGCACCCTCGCCGACGGATCCCGCGTCGACCTTAGCGAGAAAGCCCAGCTCTCGATCTCCACATCAACGGTAGCGGCGCTCGCTGGCCCGGAAGTCTCCGCTCGCGGGAACGGGAAGGCGGTCCTCCGCGCCACCTATCTGGGGGTGAGCGCGCAGGCTCCGGTCACGGTCGCCAACGCGGAGCGCCCGGTCTCCTATTCGTTCCGCAACGACGTGGTCCCCGTGCTCGCCCGCCTGGGCTGCAGCGCCGGCACCTGCCACGGCGCGAACTCCGGTAAGGGCGGCTTCAAGCTTTCGCTGCGGGGCTATGCCCCGGAGCTGGACTTCCTCTGGATCACCCGCCAGCTCGGCGGCCGGCGCATCTCCCGGGAGAACCCGGAAGCGAGCCTCCTGCTGCGGAAGCCGCTGATGGAGGTGCCGCACGCCGGCGGCATGCAGCTCCAGAAGGGCTCGCGAGAGTACTTTACGCTCCTCGGTTGGCTGCGGCAGGGTGCCCCCGGGGTGGATGAGAAGGACCCGAAGCTCGTCTCGCTGTCCGTGATGCCCGGCGACCGCACCTATCGCGCCGGCGAGAAGCAGCGGCTGCTCATCCAGGCTAAACTCTCGGACGGCACCGTGCGGGACGTCACCTCCCGCGCCCTGTTCGGCACCAACGACGCCGGCGTGGCCGCCGTGGCGCCTACCGGCGAGATCACCACGGGCGGCGCCGGTGCTACGGCGGTCCAGGCGAAGTATCAGGACCAGCTTGCCGTGGTCCGCGTCACGGTGCCGTACCCGCAGAAGTCGAATCCGGCGGCGTTTGCGGACCGGCGGAACTACGTGGACGCGGCGGTCTACACCAAGCTGCGCGAACTGAACCTGGAGCCGAGCGGGCCCTGCTCGGACGAGGAGTTCCTGCGACGGGTGTACGTGGACGCCATCGGCACGCTGCCCACCGCGGACGAAGCCCGCGCGTTCCTCGACAGCAAAGCGCCTGACAAGCGCGACCGCCTGATTGACGAGGTGCTCCAGCGGCCGGAATACGGCTCGATCTGGGCCCTGAAGCTCTGCGACCTCTCGATGGTGCGCAAAGAGCACATGCAGCGGAAGTACACCGTTGCCCTTAACCAGTGGCTCACGGAGCAGTTCCAGCAGAACCGCCCATGGGACCAGCTCGTGGGAGAGCTGGTGTCCGCCAGCGGCGCCCGATCGGAGAATCCCGCCGTGCTCTGGTGGGCCAGCCGCCAGCAGAGCCGCCCGAACAGCCGCGGCTGGGTGCGCCACTACGAGCTCACCGGCGAGGTGGTGGCGCAGGTGTTCCTGGGGCAGCGGATCCAGTGCACCAAGTGCCACAACCACCCCACGGAGCGATACACCCAGGACGACTACTACCACTTCGCCTCCATCTTCGCGCAGGTGAACGGCGACCGCACCGTCGGTGATGATCCGGTGCCGGTCAACTTCCTCGCCAACGACAAGGGCGAGGTCCGCCACCCCCGCACCGGCGAGCTGATGGCACCCCAGCCGCTGGACCGCTCGGAGCTGAAGGTCGCGGACGGCGAAGATCGGCGCAAGAAGTTCGTGGAGTGGCTTACGGGGGCCGGCAAGGAGCCGTTCGCCCGGAACGCCGTGAACCGGATCTGGGCGCGACTGTTCGGAGCGGGGATCGTCGAGCCGGTGGACGACATGCGCGCCACCAACCCGCCGCGCAACGAGGAGCTGCTAGCTGCCCTGGCGAAGGATCTGATCGAGCACCGGTACGACCTCAAGTACCTGATGAAGACGATCATGCAGTCGCGCACCTACCAGACGACCTCGGTGCCGACGAAGGGGAACCGGATCGATACGCAGTTCTCCTCGCACTACCCGGTGCGAAGGCTCCAGGGCGAAGAGCTCCTGGACGCGATCGCCCAGGTGACGGCGGTCCCGGACCGGTTCGCCACCTACCCGATCGGAACCCGGGCCATCGAGCTGTCGGACATCGAGCTGCCGTCCCTCGCGCTGGACACTTTCGGCCGGCCGACGCGCGTAACCCCCTGCGAGTGCGACCGGGGCGCGGCACCCAGCATGTCGCAGGCGCTGGAGCTGTTCAACGGCGAGACCCTCCAGGGGAAGCTGAAGAGCGGCGAGGGTGCGGTCGCCCAGCTCGTCAAGAGCGGGAAGACCAATGATGAGATTCTGGAGGAGCTATTCCTGCGCACCCTGGCCCGGCGGCCCACGGCGCAGGAGCGAGCCGACCTGGCGCGGGTGATCGGCGCCACCGAGAAGCGAGACGAGGCGTTCCAGGACGTCCTCTGGGCGCTGATCAACACCAAAGAGTTCATGTTCAACCACTAGGAACCCGGAATGCTCACGTTCTACGGACATCCCAATAGCAAGCGGTGCGATGGCGTCTCCCGGCGCGACTTCTTGCGCGTGGGCGGCCTCTCACTGGCCGGCCTCTCGCTGGCAGACACGCTGCGGGCCGAGGCGGCGGTCGGCGGTCGATTGAAGGCACGCGCCAAGAACGTGATCCTGATCTACCTCGGCGGCGGCATCACCCACCACGACACGTTCGACCCCAAGCCGAATGCCCCCGAGGAGATCCGCGGCAAGTACGGCACCATCGCCACCAAGCTCTCCAGCGTGCGGTTCTCGGACCAGATGCCGCAGCTTGCGCAGTGCCTGGACCGCTTCGCGCTGGTGCGCTCCCAGGTCTCCGGCACGGACCACCACGAAACCTCTAGCCAGTGGATGCTCACCGGCAACTACGGCACCGCGCAGGGCGGCGACTTCCCCTCCATCGGCTCCGTAGTCACCCACGA
>JAJFMS010000451.1 GCA_020696885.1 Armatimonadota bacterium
CCGACGGCCGGCTCCACGTCTCGCGGCACGGCAATGTCAATGAGGAACAGCGGGCGGCCGCGACGGGCGCGCATTGCGCTCTTCATCAGGTCCGCCGTCACCACCGCGTGCGGCGCACCCGTGGAGGCGATCACGATGTCGGCGCGGGTGAGGGCCGAGCCCAACTGCTCCCACGGCACCGCCGTGCCTCCGAACTGCCCGGCGACGGCCTCGGCCCGGTCTCGGGTACGGTTGCAGACCAGCATCCGCGGCGCGGCGCCGTCCGCCAGCAGCATCTTCGCGGTCTGCTCGCCGGTCTCTCCCGCGCCCACCAGGAGCACCACCCGATCGTTGATGCGCTCGAAGATCTGCTTGGCCAACTGGACGGCAGCCAGGCTGACCGAGACGGCGCCCCGCCCGATCTCCGTTTCGGTGCGCGCGCGCTTACCGCACGCCAGGGCCTGCTGGAAAAGCGCGTGGATCACCGTGCCGGAAGTAGAGGCATCCTGCGCGGACTGGAGCGACTCCCGCACCTGTCCCAGGATCTGTCCCTCCCCCATCACCATGGAGTCCAGGCCGGAGGCGACGCGGAACAGGTGCCGGTAGGCAGGGGTGCCTTCGAAGGAATACAGGTGATCCTGCAGGTGGCCGGGCGTTACCTCCGCCTGGTGCGCCAGCGACTCCAGGATCTGCTCCTGCCAGTCTTCCTCGCCGGTGAGCCCGTAGATCTCGGTACGGTTGCAGGTGCTGAGCGCCGCGCATTCTTCCAGGTGAGTGGCGTCCCGGATGCCGTGCAGGGCCTCCCGGTGCGAGCGCCCGTACAGGCTTAGCCGCTCCCGGAGCTCCACCGGGGCCGTTTTGTGGCTCAACCCGACCAGTACGACTCGCACTTTAGAAACGGTTCCTCACGCCCGGCTCAACCCTGTGTGGACTGACGAAGCAGTTCCAACTCGGCCCGGAGGCGGGCAATCTCGGTTTCGGCACTCTCCGCCCGCAACTGCTCAGTCTCGGCACGCTGGCGCTCGACTTCGGCACGCTGGTGCTCGGCTTCGGCGCGCTGGCGCTCGGCTTCGGCGCGCTGGCGCTCGGCAGCCTCTGCCTGGAAGAGCTCCTGGGGGTTCCGTAGCCACTCCTGCCGTACCGGATCGAAAAGCCGGAGTTGCTCCCCTTGCTGCACCAGGTCCAGGCCCAGCACGTAGCTGTGAACCCGGCCTTCCACAATCTCGAGTGGGACGTAACGGTCACGCTCGAGCCGGTAGGCTCGGAGACGCGGCGAGAGGTAGTCGCCCGTCGGATCGAACAGGAAGTACTCCGGCACGCCGAGGGTCCGCTCGTAGAGCGGGCGCTTCTTGTCCGTGTCCTCACGCCGGGTCTTCTTGGAGGTGAACTCGAACACGACGTCCGGCAGCTTTCCGCCTTCCTTCCAGGCCATGTAGCAATCGCGGGGCCGCATCCCGACGCCGAGGACCACGTAGGCGTCCGGCGAGACGACCGCGCGCGGGTTGCCTTCTTCCCAGTACACGAAATTGTTGCCGGAGACGTAGACTTCCGGACGGGCCGCGAAATGGGACTTCAACGCTTCAATCACGTAGATGCCCAGGTCGCGGTGGAGGTCTGTTTCGGCCATCGGCTTTCCGTCGCTGGTCGGGTATTCGATCGGCCGGGAGCCCGCGGCTCCTAAGCGCGTCATGGTCATTGCTTTCCCTCACAACTGCCGGGAAACCACAGCGGGTCCCCACCGGAGCCACTTTCGGAAACAGGGCGGCGGCATGGGGTCGTTCCCATGCTACCGCCCTGAGTCGAGCGTGTAAAGATCACCGGCGCGGTGTGGCTACTCCGTGGCGTTCTCGGACCGGCGCAGCGCCTGCAGTCGGGCTCCGGCCAGCTCGCGGACCGGCTCCGGCTGCGCGGCTTCATCCCGGGGCTTGTCTTCCTTACGCGGGCCGCGTGGCCCAGCGGGCGGCGTGGGTCGGCCGGCCAGCTTGCGGCGGCGCGCAAAGCTGATCAGGCCGCCGAACACCATCACGTAGACGCCCCACCAGAGAACCTGGATGCCCGGGACGTAGAGGACCTGGAAGTAGCCCTGGGTCACCGGCTCGTCCGGAACGATCTCGAAGGTGGCCTGCAGGTTGCCGGGGGTCATGTTCGTGTCCTTGAACATGAGCGAGTAGCCGGTCTTCTGCCGCAGACCCTCGATCCGCACCGGGATCGCGTCCGCGTGCATCCCGTGTTCGTCCTGCAGCAGCTTGAGGCCGGCCTTGAGCTGCTTCGTCTCCTGGTTCAGCGGTGTGCCTGCCTCATCCAGGTGGCGGATGGTGAGGATCAGGTCTGCCCACACGACGAACGGCTTCTTGCCGCCGGCCTGCATAGCGGCCTGCATCTCGCTGGTGTCGAGGGCGACGAACGCCAGGTCAATCCGGTCCTGCGGATCGGTCCGGCGGTGCTGGATCATCGCGCCGCTCGGCTCCTCCGCGCCCTTCTTGATGTTCTCCAGCGAGATCACGCCCGAGGTATCTACCCCGTTCGGCTCGATGTAGAGGTCGTTCAAGCCGTCGTGGAAGATCTCCGGCCAGGCCATCGTCTGCTCGGTCTGCTTGGACTTGAACAGCTTCGGCGCGGCATGGGTGACCTTGCCCTTCGCATCCTCGATATCGATCAGCATCCGGTCTCGATCGGCCGGGTTGGCCGCCTGCCGCTGGCCGCGGTAGGTGTACTTTCGTCCGCCAATGGTCACCGAGTCGTTCAGGTCCCGCTTCTGCACGGACTGAGTGGTGTTGAACCGGCTGGTGATGACCACGCCGGCCAGGAAGATGATGAACCCGATGTGCGCAAACCACGCGCCGGTGTTGGAGAGCCCGCCCTTTGCGGCGCGGGCGAGGCACACGACGTTGGTAACCAGCGCCAGCGCCACGATGAGCCCGAAGCCGATGTAGGCCGGGTCGTTCTGCCGGGTGAAGCCGCCCATCACCGCCCAGGCGGCCGCGCCGAGGAAGTAGACCGTGAAGAGCGCCGCCAGTCCCAGCATCAGCCGGTTGAACGGCTTCATCGGACGGCTCTCTTCCCGCACCTTACGCCAGGGCATCAGCGGCGTGAGCGCCATCAAGAGCATCAGCACGAAGGCGATCGGCAGCAGAGCCTTGTTGTAGAACGTGAAGTCCGTGGTGATCTTCTTCACCCCCATCGGGCCCAGCAGCGTGGGGATGAGGACCGGCAGCACGAACACCCCCATCACTACCACGATCGCCGTGGCGGAGAGGACGATGATGCCGAGGAAGAAGCCGAAGTGGCGCTCCCAGGTGGTCTCATAGGCGATCTCGGACTCGATGTCCCGGAACCGCCAGAACCAGATCCCGATCGCCACGCTGGACCAGATGACGAGTGAGCCGAGGAGCGTGAAGAACACGCTCTTCTGCGGCGTGGCGAAGGAGTGGACGGAGTTCTCGCTGAGGACGCCGCTGCGGACCAGGAAGGAGCCGAGCAGCACCGCCACGCCGGCCATGATACCCAGGAACAGGTTGGCCTGCTTCAGGTTGCCGCGGTTGCGCTGCGCCAGCAGCCCGTGGAGGAGCGCCGTGCCGACCAGCCACGGGATGATGGAGGAGTTCTCCACCGGGTCCCAGCTCCAGTAGCCGCCCCAGCCCAGAGTCTCATACGCCCAGTAGGCGCCCAGGAAGATCCCGAACCCGAGCACGCTCCAGGAGAACATCAGCCACGGCGCCGCGCGGGTGACCCAGGAGTCGTAATCGCGGCGCATCAGGGCGCCGAGCGCGAAACACGCCGGGATCATCATGCTGCTGTAGCCGACGAACAGCGTGGGCGGATGGATCACCATCCAGGGGTTCTGAAGCTGCTCGTTGAGCCCTCGCCCGTCCAGGAAGTGCGGGTTCAGATACTTGGCCCAGCCGAAGTAGTAAGCGAAGTGCTGCTGCTGGGTCGAAGGCAGCCAGCCGAGCTGGTCCGCCTGCACGCCCACTCCCAGCAGCCCCTCACGGACTTCCTTCGCGGCGGTGAGCCAGAACGGGTTCATGAACAGGAGCAGGAAGAACAGCGAGACGTTCACCAGGCCGAAGAACGGCATGATCCACCGCTCGTCGTCGCGGGATTTGAAGATTACCAGCGAGCCGAGCACCACGTTGTAGAACGCCCAGAGGAAGAACGTGCCTTCCTGGTCCGACCAGAACGAAGCGATCCGGTAGCCGATGTGAAGGATCGAGTTCGTGTTCTTGTGGACGTAGGAGACGTTGTACTGCTGGGTGAGGATCAGCGTGTACAGCGCCGCCGCCCCGATCAGCACGAACGCGGCGTTCGTAAAGAACAGGCGGCGAGCCAATACTGCCAGCCGCTCCGCGCGGGCGTCTCCCTGGGGCGCCGCCGATCCGGCCCGTCGCCCACCCGGAGTGGCTTCCGCAGGGGCGGGGTGTCGCATGGTCCGGAGCATCGCCGCCCAATAGAAGGCAACGCACCCCAGCGCGCTCAGCAACCCCAGCCACACGGCAAAGTTGCCGACGGTGACCGCAGTCCCCAGGAGGGCCGACGAATGGGTGGGATCAGGCATGGAACTTCTTTCCTAGATGCAGCGATGGGAGTATGCGGAACACG
>JAJFMS010000452.1 GCA_020696885.1 Armatimonadota bacterium
GCGCCTGCGGCCGGAAGAGGATCCGCCTATCCGGGACCTGGGAGCCGCTAGGGGGAGCGCTCGCCGCCTTCCTGGGCACCGGCGGGCATGCCGTAACCCATACGGGCGCCACCGTTCCCTCGTCTGCTGCCCCCAGTGAGGCGCCGGAAGCCCGGATCCACCTGGTTGGCCCGGAGGCGCCCGCCGACCTGGATCAGATCATGCGCGGAGCCGCCGCGTCCGACCGGAAGCCGGACGTCTTCATCGCGGTCATCGCAGACCCCGGGAGCAGTGGCGCAGCCGACCATTACCGCCAGCTCACCGAGCCCGTCCGGGCCGGCATCCGTACGGTGTTGCTTACCGTCCCCCCACTTTTGGAAGGGCACTCGAGCCACACTCCGCGCGACCGCTGGTTGGCGCAGGAAGACGTACTGGGCATCGTGCTCCACGCGCTATTCACCGAGCAGCTCTCCGGCCCGGTCGCCGCCAGCGCTCCCGTTGCGGGCCACGAACTGCAAGGCCCGCTGGAGGTCAGCGGATTTCGGTACCTGTTTACCGACCGCGATGCCCTCAGGTGTTGGGTCTCGGGCGCTGGGTGTTAGGCCTCGGGTTGCGCTCGGCGGTTCCCTGTACACGATGCCGCATTCACTACCCAACACCCAAGGCCCAATACCCAACACCTAAACGAGCCTCTCCAGGTGCGCGCGGATGTCTTCCGGCCAGGCTTCCACTACCGCCTTGAATCCCTCGATGTTGCCGGCGAAGAGGGCGCGGGAGGCCTCCTCGAAGCCCGGCAGGTTCCCGGCCATGACGGACATGAACCGGTAGGCGGACTCCTGGGCGCGGCGGGCGCGGTCTCGTCCCTCGTTGGTGCGGCGCGCCTCTTCGACCAGCTTCCGGAGCGCCACGGACGCTCCGCCCGGCTGCTCGCTCAGCCATTCCCAGTGCCTCGGCAGCAGGGTGACCTCCCTGGCCACCACTCCCAGCTTCGGCCGTCCCGGCCCGCGTGCCGCGTCGGGCTCCGCCACTGCGGCCGGCTCCGCGGCCTGGAGGCGGTCCGCTACCTCTTCCGCGGTACCGCGTAAGTCGACCTCCACCCGGTGGCTGGTTACGTCGTCAAAGATCAGCACGGGCGCCGTTTCGCCCTGCTCCAGCGCGGCCCGGGTCGCCAGTGCTACCTGGAGCAGCTCTCCAGTAGCAATGCGGCGCTCGCCCGCGAAGGCGGTGCACCGGCGCGTCGTAGCTCGTTCCATCTTCCTGTCTCCTCCTTCTGTCATTACATCAGGCGGATTTTACCCGGATATAAATAGGAAGTCAATATCACCCGGGTAAAATAGATTCAGGAGACGCAACGGAAGTCGACGCCCTCGTCCCACCCGGCCCCCAGGAGGAGGCCGCGAAGTGCTTCCCGGGCTTCAGGGCGGCCCATCGCCGCAAGGCCGAAGAACTGGCCCCGCAGCGCCAGCGCCTCCTCCCGCGGGAGTACGCGGACACCGTGCACGGTCTGCCCGACCTTCCGCGGGTCGACGTCTACGAATGCGACCAACTTCGCCCCTTCGGCCAGGAGGGCGCGGGCCAGCGCCTTCCCAACCGGGCCGGAGCCGAAGATCAGAGCCGGACGATCCCGGAAGTAGGCACGGTACAGGAAGTGGGCCCGACAGCGAATGAGCGCGTCGAGCGAATAATGCGGGTGAGTGCGCGAGGTGCGGCCTGGGCCTTCCCGCCAATGGACGAGGACCTCGGGTAGCTTGCACATGCGGTAGCCCGACTCCCAGAGGCGCAGGAGGAGGTCGTAGTCCTCCGGCCAGCCCATTTCCCGGTAGCCGCCCACCGCCCGGAGCGCGTCCGCGCGAAGTAGCAGCGTGGGATGGGCCAGCGGGCACTCGATGAAGATGTCCCGGGCGTGCTCCTCTGCGGTCACCAGCGAGTTGAGCCAGCTTGCGTAGCGCCGCGCTCCATCGGCCACCAGCTCCTCCGGAAAGTACCGAATGCGGCAGCCGACCGCCGCGACGTCGCCGTGCTCGATGCGCTCCACCTGGCGCTCGAGACGC
Organism: Armatimonadota bacterium; assembly: GCA_020696885.1. Next base: position 2,031 of record JAJFMS010000452.1, read on the forward strand.
GACGGTAGGGAGAGGTCGTCGGCGTCCATGCGGGCGAGGAGTGGGGCCGTGGCAGCAGCGGCGGCCCGGTTCAGGCTCGCCACCAGCCCGAGCGGCTCACCGTTACGCAGCACCCGGAAGCGGCGGTCCCGGCGCGCCCAGTCCACCAGCAGCTCCGGGGTCTCATCCGTGGAGCCGTCTTCCACGAGGATCGCCTCCCAGTCTTCCAGCGTCTGAGCGGCGATCGACGCCAGCGCCTCGTCCAGGGTGGCCGCGGCGTTACGCACTGGAATCAGCAGGGAGAGGCGAGGCGTCATCGGTGCGGAGCTCCGCGTTACTCGGAGCTCTCGGGTGCGGGCGGCTCTGTGGACCAGCCGGGCACCAGCGTGAACAATGGGCGCCAGATCTCCTGGTCCCGAGGCGTGTCGCCGGGTTGGTGCGAGTAGAGGCCGTCCCCTCGAAAGGTAAGCACCATGCCGCCCGGTTGATAGAGCAGCCACTGCTCGCTCTGGTCGTCGTAGGGAACGGTCTCAAGGCGGCTCCCGAGGTCGAAGTAGAAGACGCAGGTGCCCGAGGTGGCGGCGATGGTCACGCCGATGAGCTTCTGCCCGTCCAGCTCCTCCGCCGCGCGGCGGATCGGCTCCTTCGAGTCGCTGTCGAGGGCGCAGTCGCCCACCAGCTCGCCGTCCGTGATCACCGACCAGCGGCAGCAGTAGATCCAGAGATGCCACTGGCCACGGGTGGTCACGTGCCGCCGGGCCAGCGACTTTCGCACCCGCTCGGACACGCCCTCCCGCGCGGGCCGCGGCTCCTGGATCTCCAGGTGCGGCTCACCGAACTCCAGCGTGAGGTACGAACCGAACCCTGGTTTGACGTTCCAGCACGGCAGGCCGATCAGGGGCTGGAAGTGGCTCTCGATGGCATTCATGGCGTGTTGGGATCGTTAACCCCAGCGGGCAGGGGAGTGTTTTGGACAGGATAACAGGATTGGTTGTGATGGGATGGGAGTTAACCGCAGAGGCGCGAGCTTGCCCGTATGGGAGAGGAGCCGGGAGAGTTTTTGACAGGATGAACAGGATTGACGGGATGGATAATGCAGGGTGAGAACCGCTGCTGGGCAAGATATTACCCGGGCAACAGGTCACGGATGATCATCGGCAGCCCCTAAACCTCGTCCTCGCCAGTTCCCATCCTGTCAATCCTGTTCATCCTGCCAAGAATCTCTCCTTTTCCCTCTCCGCGCCCTCCCATACGGGCAAGCTTGCGTCTCTGCGGTTAACTATCGCTTCGGCAGGGCGAAGGCGATGAAGCTGTCGCCGCTTTTCGTGCGGAGCTTCCCGCCGCCGCCGGCTGCGATCACCACGTACTGGCGGCCGCCCGCGAAGTAGGTGCACGGGTTGGCGTAGCCGCCGGCGGGGAGCTGGTACTCCCAGAGGAGCTTGCCGGTCTTCTTGTCGTAGGCGTGGAACTTTTCGTCTTTGGTGCCGCCGATGAAGACGAGGCCGCCGGCGGTGACGATGGTGCCGCCGAAGTTCTCCGTGCCGGTGGGCGGTACGCCTTTCGCCGTAAGCTCCGGATAGGAACCGTGGGGCACCTGCCAGGCGATTTCGCCCTTGCTCACGTCGATCGCCGTGAGGTTGCCCCAGGGCGGCTTGATGGCCGGGTAGCCGTTCGGGTCGTTGTAGTAGGTGTAGCCGCCGAAGTGGTAGTTTTCGTCGCCCGGCAGCAGCACCGCCACCCACGGCACATTATTGGAATTGACGTAGAGCAGGCCGGTGGTGGGGTCGAACGAGCCGCCGCTCCAGTTGGCGCCGCCGTGAAACCCGGGGAGCGCAATGCTGCCCTTCACGCTGGGCGGCGCGAACGGGCCGTCCGTGCGGCGGGTGCGGAAGTCCCGCAGCACCGCGGCCTCGGGCGAGAGGTTGGTGACGTCGGCCTCGGTAAAAGTCTGGCGGGAGAAGGGCGGCGGCTTGAGCGGCCTCGGCTGGGTGGGATGAGACTGCTCTCCGGGAATATCGGACTTCGGTACCGGCACCTCTTCCACGCCGTGGATCGGCTCGCCGGTCTTCCGGTTGAACAGGTAGCAGTAGCCGGTTTTGGTCAACTGGGCGACGGCCTCGACCTTCTTCCCGTCCTTCTGCACCACGCAGAGCACCGGCGGGCAGGGGTTGTCCAGGTCCCAGAGGTCGTGGTGTACCGTCTGGAAGTGCCAGAGCCGCTTGCCGGTGTTCGCGTCCAGCGCCAGGGTGCAGTTGGCGAAGAGGTTGCTGCCTTTGCGGTCCGCGCCGTAGAAGTCCGAGGCGGCGGAGCCGGTGCCGCAGAAGACGATGCCGTTCTTCTCATCCACGGTGAAGCCGGACCAGGCGTTGGCGCCGGAGCGCTCCTTCCATGAGCCGGGCTCCCAGGTCTCGCCGCCGAACTCGCCGGGGCGGGCCACGGTGTGGAAGCGCCACTTCTCTTTGCCGGTGCGCACGTCGAAGGCGCGCACGTCGCCGGGGGCGCCGGGCTGGCCCTCGCTCACGCTGAAGCCCAGGATCACCGTGTCCCCATACACGGCCGGCGCGGAGGT
>JAJFMS010000453.1 GCA_020696885.1 Armatimonadota bacterium
CCCTCAACCTTCTCCCTCCGCAACGCTCGCATCGCCGCGTGGGCGAGCTCTCCGGCGCTGGTGCCGTCCGTCGGGTGAGTGGCCCAGCCCACGCTTACGTGGAGCGGGATGATCACGCCCTCGGCGGTGGAGGCGGCGTGGGCGCCGAGCACCTGCCGGAGCTTGGCGGCAACCACCGCGGCCCCGCTGGGACCCGCACCCCTGAGGATCATGGCGAACTCCTCCGCGCCGTAGCGTCCGATGACGTCGCTGGCGCGGACGCTGGAGCGGAAGACGTTGGCCACATGGAGCAGGACCTGGTCGCCGACGATCTGGCCGAAGCGCTCGTGCACCTCACTGAAGCGGTCGAGATCGAATAGCACGAAGGTGAGAGGGCCGCCGTGGCGACGCCCGTAGTCCACCGCGTACTCCAGCTCGCCCATCAGCGCGCCGTGATTCAGCAGCCCGGTCAGCTCGTCTCGGAGGAGCATCTCGCGCAGGCGGCGGCCGCGCTCCGCACGAGAGATCACCGACTGGAGCAGCAGCTCCGGCGGGGCCAGATCGGAGACGAAGTCGTCCGCTCCCGCGCGGAGGGCCTCCACCTGGGTGCCCGGCTCCGGCACTCCGATCACCAGTGTCGGCAGGAGGTGGAACCTCGGGTCCTCCCGGACCTCGCGCAGCACGGCGAAGCCGTCGCCGTCTGCCAGGCGTGGGCTGACCGCGAGCAGGTCCGGCACCTCCCGGTCCAGAAGCTCTCGTGCCGCCCTGGCCGAAGGGCTGCGCACGACGCGGATGTTCGCTTGCTCCAGCACCGCGAGCATGCGCGTCGAACGATCCACGTCCTGGTCGAGCAGCAGCACCGTGGAGGGCGGCGGGCCGCACTGGGCCAGGGTGCGTGCATAGCGAGGCAGGTCGGCCACCATTCTCTCGGCGGGGAAGACGGCGTCCACACCCGCCGCCGTCGCCCGCAGCCGATCCACCGCCCTCAGCGTCTCGATCAGGATCACTGCCCGCGGCCGAGTCGAGCGGCGGCTGGTCCAGGAGGACGCGATGGCAGACGGGTCACCCTCGCCCGGCGCGGTGCCGATCACGAGTAGATCCACCCGCCGGTCGCCGGTGACGCTGAGCGGGTCCTCCGTGCGGCCGCGCAGGTCCACGGCGAATCCCGCGCCGACCAGCGCCTCCGTCAGCTGCTCGCGCTCCGTACCCGCCGGGAGGACGATCACCGCGCGAAGGCCCGTGCCGCTGCTCACCGTGGGCCCGGCCACCACCTTCGCGCGGGCGACAGTGAGCGCCGACTCCAGGCGTCGCACCGCTTCATCGAGCTGGTCCGCGCCCGAAGGCGGAAGCGAGCTCGCGACCCGGTGCTCCGCCGCCCGCGCGATCGCGCTGATCTCCGGAAAGCCGTACGAGCCACCGGAGCCGGCGAGCCGGTGAAAGCCGGTCTTGAGCTCCGCGGCGACGTCGGTTCCTCGACGGAGGGCCGCGATGAGCTCGCGGAGTTCGGCGAGCGCGGTGGGCAGCTCGGCCAGGTACTCGCGTTGAAGCTCGCGGTAGGCCTCTTCGTGCAGGTCGCTCATGGAGAGCCGAACCGCTCGAGCGCCAGCCGCGCTCCCGCCACGAACGTCGGAGCGGTGCTCCAGTGTCCCCGGACCTCATTCCCGTTGCGGGACGCGAGGATCGCGCTCCGGTCGTCCACCACGAGGATGACGGGCATTCCAGGCCAGGGATGCGCGTCCGGCGAGACGACGTCCACAGGTGCGAAGCCGAGCTCCACCGGACCGGTGGCGGAGAGCCCGAGGGGCACTCCGGCGGCATAGGGCCGGCGCAGGGCGGGGGCGAGCAGGGGGTACGCGTCGGCCGGCGCCAGCAAACCCACCGACTTGCCCGCGCGCGCGACGTCGTGCGTCATGAGCTGCAGCAGGGCTCGGCTCGAGTGCAGCTCGACCAGGGTCTCGGTCTCGGGCACGGTCACCGCTTCGAGCTCGCGGCTGAGCCGCTCGAGTGCCTGGCCGTGGTCGTTGGAAATCCGGGCGATCAGGGCGGTAGGGGACTCGGGCCGATAGCGCTTCGGTCGGCCTCCGTCTACCCGGGCAGCCCCCTTGGAGACCAGCCCCTCGAGCGCGCTGTACGCGTTCGCCCTGGCGAGCCCAGCGGCCCGAGCAATGGCGTACCCCGTGCCCGGTCCGCCCGTTAGGAGCACTTGGTAGACCAGGCCTTCGGTGGGGGTGAACCCGAAACGGGTCAGATCAGGCACGGACGTAGTATGTGGGACTACGACCTGGCGTGTAAAGGGAATCCACCGCACTTGTCGCCCTGAGCGAAGCGAAGGGGCCCATCTCCAGCATGGTCCCCTTCGCTTCCGCTCAGGGTGACAGACGCGTGACGGGGCTAGGCATAGTCCAGCTGCCAACCCAGCAGCTTCGCGATGAGCGCCAGCCGGAAGGTGATGTCCACCTCCCGGCCCTCGGTGGTCTTCGCGTCGAGGTGGAGCGGGTAGTAATGGTAGGTGATCTTGTTGAGGGCCTTCGGCTGCGACCGCAGATTCTTCGGACTCCACACGCCGGTCTCATCCGAGTCCTTCAGCAGGCGGGCCAGCACCCGGGTGGCCACGGGCGCCCACTCCAGGGCTCCCATCCTGGCCAACAGCTCGATGTAGTGGAGCGCCAGCGGGATGTCTTTGGGGTAGCCCTTCGCGTCGGCCTCGATCGGATCGCCCAGGAGGAGGTGCTGCGGCTTGATCGAGCGCTTCCCAACTTGAATCACGAAGGCCTTCTTGGGGGCCGGTTGGGCGAGGTAGTGGCCCAGCCGCTCGGTGAACCCCGCCCGCTCCCGCCGGAGATTGGGCATCGCCGCGATCATCGCCACCGAGTACCAGCTCGGGGGATGCGCCTCCGGGTGTAACGCGACCGCCTTCCCGGACTTCACGAACGGCTTCTCCGCGACCGGACTGCGCAGGAACTGGGAGATCGAGCTCGCGATCTTGTGGCCGGCCCCCCGAAGCCGAGGATCCTCGGCGAACCCGGCCTCCGCCAACGCGGCGGAGGCGGCTTCGCGGATGTTCTCGCGCGCCCAGATGCTTGCCTCCGGGTCGTTCTTGACCAGCTTCTGGAGCTCGAAGAGGAGGGCGGGATCCTCGTCGCGGGAGAGCAGCCGAAAGAGGACCCGGTCTGCCAGCTTGAAAGGGCGCCCCGTGCGCGGCCACTCCAACTGCAGCAGGCGCCGATAGTTGGGGATGGTGCCTACGTCCTTGATCCCCTGGGCAGGGGAAGGGGCGAGTCCCAGGAGGTTGCCGCCCCAGGTACCGGTATCCTTCTGTTTTTTGACCACCGCCTGCGCGGTCTTCGAGTCGCACACCGCCTGGTGGGCGGCCTCGCGCGCCTCCGGCGTCACGTACCCAGCCGGAGCGAGCTCGGTCAGCGTGCGGTACCGGATAGATGCCCCGGCGTTCTCGAGCAGCCAGGTGAGCGGAATACGGTGCTGGTGCGGAAGTTCCAGGAGCGCTCCTGGGTAGGGTCGGAAACGGCCGCAAAGATAGAGGGGATGGGGAGGCAGCGGTAGGGCGCACCTCCCGGAAATCCTAGGACCCGGCCGCTTTACGCCGTGCCAACCCTGCTTCCCGGAACTCCGAGCCGGTCGCCCACTCCGGCTGGGTGCTGGCGTTCGCTACCGCCACCGCTGTCCGGACGGTGACCCGAAGCTGCTGGACTGCACCGTCGTACGTAAACCACGGCAGGATCTCGTCTTCCGCCTGGTGGTACCGCTCGGTGGTGTACTTGTCCTTCTGAATCTTGCCGTACCCTGCCGGCTTCCCGACGTAGTCGTTGCCGTTCTCGACCGAAGTTCCGGGTACCCCCACGCGGGCGAGCGGAAAGTGGTCCGAGCGGAAGTAGGCTCCCCGGATCAGGGCCTCCTCGTTGTTGCTCACCTTCAGGCCTTCTGTGGTGGCGGATGCCGTAAACACCTTCCCCAGAGTGGACTGGTCGAGCCCCAGCGCAGAGACGTCCGCGGTCCGGCCGTAGAGGTTCATCACGTCCAGGTTGAGGATGGCGGCGAGATCACCGAGGGGGACCGGCGGGTTGTCGGCCAGTGCCTCGGAGCCGATGAGCCCGCGCTCCTCTGCCGCAAAAGCCACGAAGATGAGCGACCGGGAGGTTCGGACCCCGCTACGCCGGAAGGCTTCCGCCGCAGAGAGCACTGCCGCCGTGCCGGAGGCGTTGTCCTCCGCCCCGTTATAGATCGAGTCGCCGTTCTGCGGCGCACCGATCCCGAACCCGTCGTAGTGCCCCCCGATCAGCACGGCCTCCTTTGCCAGCGGGCCCTGTCCCGGCAGGCGCCCCAGAATGTTGGCCGTCTCGGTGCGCTGGATGGTGTTTCGCACCGAGGCTTCCAGCGTAATGCCGAGCGGGACCGGCTTGAATCCCTTCCGGGCGGCGGCAGCCGTCAGCGAGGCGAGGTCCTTCCCGCCGGCGCTGAACAGCCCAGCCGCAGTCTGCTCCTGCAGCCAACCCGCAGCGATCAGGGAATCGGGCGGGTTCTCCAGCCGGACCTGTGGCCCGCTCCAGCCGGACAGCACCGTGGTCCAAGGGTA
>JAJFMS010000454.1 GCA_020696885.1 Armatimonadota bacterium
TTCGGGTTCTGAATTCCGGAAAACGGGCAGCACTAGTAATTGCCCCGATTGTCTCGGTTCTACTCACTGATATTCGGGCAGGCCGTTGTCGTGCAACCAACCAGTCCCTCCCACCCAGAGGGGGCGTCGATTCATCCGGCGAACCGGTATCCCGGCGGTGCGTGCGGCACACTGATATGGTCGGCTCCCGGCTCCCGCGCGACAACGCGCGAGGGGGGTTTCCCGCCGCTTGCTTCCCCTCCATTGGAACCGGAGTGTTGGAAGGGACGACGCCCAACGGGGGCGAATGGAGGCCGGAAACCGCATCCCTTTCTGCATTAACCTATGGCTACTTCCGCCCGCCGCCTCCGAGAGTTGCTCCTACAGCCGGGTCTCATCCCCTCCCTGGCCCCGCACGATGTCTTCACCGCCCTCATCATGGAGCAGGTAGGCCTGCCGCTGCTCTTCGCGGGCGGGTTCGGCGTGGCGGCCAGCACTCTGGGCCTGCCGGACCTCAACTTCCCCACCCTCACCGAGATGGCGGAGGCGGTGCGGCGCATGACCGGCCGGCTCACCGTCCCGCTCATCGCGGACGGCGACACCGGCCACGGCGACCTCATCCACGTGCAGCGGACGGTCCGGGAGTTCGAGCGCGCGGGCGCGGCGGGGATGCTGCTGGAGGACCAGGCAGCGCCGAAGCGGTGCGGCCACTTCGAGGGCAAGGCGCTCGTCTCACCGGAGGAGATGGTGCTCCGCCTCCGCGCCGCCCTGGACGCCCGCTCCGATCCGGACTTCGTGATCATCGCGCGCACGGACGCCCGCGCGGTGGAGGGCCTGGACGCCGCCATCGCCCGGATGCAGCGCTACCGGGAAACCGGCGCGGACGTGGCATTCATCGAAGCCCCGGAGTCCGCGGAGGAGCTGGCCCGCATCCCCCGCGAGATCCCCGGCCCGCACCTTGCCAACATGCTCACCGGCGGCAAGACCCCGATCCTCCCGCTGCCCGAGCTGGAGGCGCTGGGCTACAAGATCGCCGTCGCCCCGATCGAGAGTCTCTCCGTCACCGCGCGCGCGGTCCAGCTCCTCGCCCGCGACTGGCTGGAGCAGGGCCGCGTGGACCACCTCGTCCCAGACCGGATGGCGCCGTTCTCCGAAGTGAAGGAGCTACTCGGCCTGGAGCGGTATCTGTCCGTCCGGGATGGATTAGCTCACCACGTAGACACGGAGACACGGAGGAAAGAGGGAGAAGGAGAGATTTTGACAGGATAACGGGATTTTGCGGGATGGGAAGGGTCCATTGGGAGTAGGCGCTTCACGCACCTGCCACCGGACTTGGAAGGGCCGAGTCTCCGTGCCGGCCTCGGCTGGGGATAGAGGATTTCACGGCGCCACACGCCCGCCCGGGATCACCATCCCCTTCCTAATGCTGTAATCCTGTCCAAAAACTTCCCCTATCCACTCCAATCCTGTGATCCTGCCTACCCTCGGCTGCCTTTGCCGGGGTCCAAAAACTCCCCTGCTCATCCCAGACAGGACCCAACCGGGGTCATCACGGCGTGCAGCTTACACGCCAACGGGCGGGGCGCTACCGGGTAAACACCGTGCCGGTGACGTAGTCCGCCTCACCGGAGGCGAGGAACGCCAGCACCCGCGCCACGCCGTCCGGGTCGCCGAGAGCGGCCTCTGCGAGCACGGCTCCGGGGTCGCGGCCCTGGACGCGGGCGGCGTCTTGCAGGTTCTGGCGCTTCATCGGAGTGTCGAGCGCACCCGGGCACACCACGTTCACGCGGATCCCGCGGGCGCCGAGCTGCTCCTGGAGCGTCATGCAGAACCCGTGGACCGCGGCCTTGCTGGCGCCGTACGCCAGCGACGAGCTGGGTCCCCGCACGCCACCGCCGGACGACAGGCAGAGCACCACGCCTCCGGCGCGCAGCAGCGGCGCCGCGAAGTGGCAGACCAGGTAGGTGCCGCGCACGTTCACGTCCAGCACTCGCTGGAAGGTGGCCGGCTCCAGCTCCTCCACCTGCTGGAAGGCGCCCTGGAGGATCCCCGCGGAGTTGATCACCACGTCCAGCCCGCCGAAGTCGGTCGCCACCCGCTCGCAGGCGGCGCGGACATCCTCCTCGCGGGTAACATCGCACCGGATGAACGCCCCCCGGCTGCCTCCGGCCCGGATCGAGGCGATCAGCGCCTCGCCTGCCGGGTCGAGATCCGCAGCGACGACGATCGCCCCTTCTCCCGCCACGCGGAGGGCGGCGGCGCGGCCGATGCCGGAAGCGGCGCCGGTGATCAGGATCGTCTTTCCCGCCAGGCGCATCAGCCCGCGTCCTCGAACGCCACCCCCGCCCGCCGGGCGAACTCCAGCAGGGCGCGGCGAGCTTCCGGTACGCGCTCGGCCGGCAGGTGCTCGATCAGCACCACCCCGCGCGGGCAGCACGCGTCGAAGCGGCGGAGGAACAGCTCCTGGTCCAGGTAGCCCTGCCCGGGGACGCACTCCTCGATGTGGAGCACGAGCTGATCCCCCACCGTCACATCCTTGGCATGGGCCGTGATCACCGCGTCGCCCAGGAGGTCGAACAGCTCGTCGATCAGCGGCGCGGTGTGGTAGGCCTGGTTCAGGGTCCCGACCAGGTTCACCGGGTCCGCGTTGAACCGCAGGAGGGGCGAGCCGACCCGGTCCAGCACGTCCCGCACCGCGGCCGCCGTATCCAGCGGCGACACGGTATGGGCCTCCAGCGCCAGCGGGATGCCCGCCGCCGCCGCGTAGGGCGCCAGCGCGCGCAGACTTTCCACCAGCCGATCCCGGGTGTCCGCCTCGTGGTTGTCCGGATGCGGGGTCCACGGGCCGGCGGGGTTGAGGCTGCCGGGGCGCACGTACACGGATTCGGCTTCCAGCACCGCCGCCGCTTCCAGCACCCGCGCCAGCGCCGCCACCCCCTCTGCCCGCACGTCCGCGTCCGGGTGGACCAGGCTGGGATAGTCCGGCGGGAGGAGCTGGCACAACGTGATCTCTTCCGCCTCGAGCGCCTCGCGCACCTGCAGCAGCGCGGCTTCGTCCCCCGCGAGATCCAGATTCGGGAGGTGCCAGGAGGCCGCCGCGAATCCAAGCTCACGCACACGGCGGGCTGCTGCTTCCGAGCCGTCTCCCAGCAGTCCCGCTACCCCTAGCTTCATGTGCCTCTCCCCAGGCCGACCGAGTATGATGATCCGTCCAGATGGTTCGCTGCCGTGCCGCACCGGCACCTCTTTTGCCCGGTGACGAAACAAACGCATGCCTGAGCTTCCCGAAGTTGAGATCCATACCCGCAACCTGCGACGCTGGCTGGCCGGCCGGCGCCTGGCCGGCTACGAGGTGCTGGATCCGCTGCTGATCGTGGGACAGGAGACGGGGCACTGGGAGCGGGTGCTGACGGATGCCGCGGTGCTGGAGGTCCGGCGGGAGGCGAAGTACCTGCTGGTGGACCTGTCCCACGGCTACACGCTGGTGGCCCACCTGCGGATGACCGGCCGCTTCGTCTACGATGCGTACGTGGCCGGACCGCCCACCAAGTTCACGCGCCTGGTGCTGCGGCTGGACGGGGGCGACCAGGTGCGGTTCGAGGACCGGCGCCGCTTCGGGCGGGTCTGGGTGATCCCTACGCCGGAGGTCGGCGACCTGCCGGAACTGCGGGAGCTGGGCCCGGACGCGCTGCTGCGGCCCACCACGGCGGAGCGGCTGCGAGAGCTGACCCGCGGCTCCCGGCGCACCATCAAGGGCTTCTTGATGGACCAGCGCGTGCTGGGAGGCATCGGCAACATCTGCGCCGTGGAGATTCTCTACCGCGCCGGCATCGCGCCCGGGACCCGGGCCGGCGAGATCACGGACGCCGGGATCGCCACCATCGCGCGGCTCATTCCGGAGTTCCTGGAATGGGCGATCGAGACGCAGTCCCGCCGGGAGCTGCTCTACATCGGCGAGAAGGGCTCGGAGAACGTCTTCACGATCTACCGCCGGGCGGGGGACCCGTGTCCCAAGTGCGGGACGGAGATCGTTCGGACCATCGTGGGAGGCCGGGGCACCTATCACTGCCCCGGCTGCCAGCCGGAGCCGGCTAGCGCTGAACCAGCCGGATGAGCTCCTGCCGAACTTCGGAGGCGGTCTGGGTGGTGTGCTTGAGCTGGACGTACTGATCGAAGCAGCCGCGGCAGACCAGCATGTGCCACATCAGGTTCCGCTCTTCCTGGGGCGGCAGCTCGTTCCGCACCATCCGCGGGAGCAGCTCATGGACGCTGGCTTCTTCCACCGGCTGCACGTTGATCGCCGCTTCGTCCACCGGCACTCGCAAACGCTTCACTACCGGGGCCGGGCGATGCCACTGATTGACAGTGGCCAGCGCCAGCGACATCGCGAGTGCGGTACCCAGCAAAGCACGAGAACCCCACGCAGGTAGCTGCCACGGAGCCACCACCGCAGGGCCCGAAGGCGTGGGCGAACGCTCCGAGACAACGGATGCGGCGGCGCCGACCGTTTCATCCAGGCGCCGGCGAACGGCCAGGCGGCGGTCCGCGGACTCCGCGCCCTCCGCGCCCTCCAGGGCGTCCGGCAT
>JAJFMS010000455.1 GCA_020696885.1 Armatimonadota bacterium
GCTGCGAAGTGCGAATCGAACTCGAACCTCGCAGAGCCCCAAAAAGCAAGTCAGCCCGAGCACGTACCGCTCGGGCTGACCTCATGCTGGGCAGAGGTGCGTGTTGGGGGCGCCCTGAACACCGGACGCCGAACCCCCCCCGTACGGGCTCTCCTACAGCCCTTCGAGCCCCGAGTAGCCGTCGGCGGACACGATCTTCCACTCTTCGCCGGGGAAGACCCAGAAGTAGTGGACCGGCTCTTTCACCAGTTGCAGCGTCATGTCGATGTCGATGGTGCCGCCGGAGTTGGTGGAGCCGTCCGGGGTGCCGCCCTGCGTTGACACCCGGGCGTGGAACTTCGCCTGCGCGGACCTGCCATCCGGCCGGACCTCCACCTGGATCGCGTTGCCGGGCATGTCCACGTCGATCGCGCGGTGGCTGCGGAGGTAGTCGGAGATCTGGTAGCGCATCTGGGTCTCGGTCATGCCCAGACCGTCCCGGTAGTCGTCGGAGATGAGCTTGCCCAGGGCCTGAGAGTTCCGCTGCTCGGCCGCGGTCTCTCCTTTGAGCAACAGGCTCTGGATCTGCTCCGTGTCATTGCCCCGGGGACGCTGGGCGTCCACGGCTCGTTTCACCACGAGGGCGCCGAGAGCGAGTCCAAGGAGGGCGCCCATCACCGCCATCAGCTTCCAGTTCATCGTGCTCTCTTCGAGTTGCGGACGTACCGCCGGGCGTCGACCGATCGTCTTACCGCTTTGCATGATCTTATCCTCCCGTACCATGAATGCCGGCTCCCGGAAACTCCCGGGAGTGCATCCGTCTCGCCCTGCGCTCCTGATGCGGCTACAATTACCGTGGCCGGCGCTTCTCATGCCCGCACCTGCCGCTCGCTCTGCCGCCGCCCATGCCTTCCGTGCGTCCTGACACCCCCCGCTCCGAGCCCCGCCTCACTACGGGGCGCCGTCACTGGACGCTCGTCTTCCTGACCCTGCTTCTGGTGGTAGCGGGCGTCCTCGCCTGGCCGCACCCCCACGGCTGGCAGTCCCTCGGGGCGCCTCATGGCCGCATCCGCTTCGTCCTCACCCGCTCCGAAGCCTCGATTGAGCCGCCGGTGGCGCCGGACTGGATCCGCAAGTTCCGCAGCTACGGCATCCCCTGGCCCACCGACCTGCCGCTGGAGCCGATCGGCGCCTCCTTCGGCTCACCGTCCCCGGGCGGTAATCCCGCGGCCTGGTATCTCATCCAGTCCGCGCAGCCGTCCAACGAGCTCTGGCACGTGGAGAAGACCTCCGTGAAGCTCAAGGACGCGGCGGGCAAGGAGATCGACTGGCCCGGCGGCAGCGGCGCCGTGCTGGTCAACTCGGACCGGCGGCTCCAATTCATCTACCTCGGCGTCCCTTCCGGCCTCTCAAACACCGGCTGCCAGATCCAGTTCCGCCTCTCCCGGTTCGATGGACCGACCACCGATCTCGTTACCCTGCCTTTCTGATCCGGTACTCATTTGAATGCGTGCCCCGCCGGGACGGATGGCGGAACTCAGGCTTATGGCAACCACCCGTGGATCCCGATTGAGAACCCTCGGCTGCGGCGTGCCGGCCGCGCTTTGCGTGATGGCGGTAGTGGCCTACCTCATCTGGGCAAACCAGCCGCTGGTGCTGCCGCCGAACGTGCAAAGTAACCCGTCTCCGAACGGCTTCGAGACCGCCTACGATGCCGTCCAGCTCCTCACCCGGGCTCCGGACGGCTCTCCGCTGGCGGACCGCAGCTTCACGAACCCGCGCGTGCTGCGGGAGAAGCTGGCGCCGGAGAAGCCCGGCCTGGAGATGATCCGAAAGTCACTGCGCCAGGAGTGGAGCATCCCGCTGCCCCAGGACTTCACCCAGGAGTACCCGTATCTCGCACAGTTCCGGGATGCCGGACGGAAGTTCGCCGCCGAATCCCGGCTGGCGCTTGCCGAAGGCCAGGCGGGAGAGGCGGAGCAGCGAGCTCTGGACGCCATCGAGTTCGGTAGCTGTGTGGGGCGTGAGGGGCCGCTCATCCAGAACCTGGTGGGGCTGGCGCTCAGCGCCATCGGAGCTGCGCAGGCGGAGCGAGCCGTGCCCCGGCTCAGTGCCGCGGAGGCGCGCCAGGCGGGCGAGCGACTCGACCGGGTAACCAGGCAGTTCCCGACCCCAGTTGCGGCCCTGGAAAAGGAGCGTTGGGTCGCCCTCTCCACGTTGAAGCGCATGTTCCGCGGTGAGCTGGATCCGCGAGCCCTGTCGAGCGGGGGAACCTCCACGCCATCCCGCGGCACGCCGCCGTGGATCATCTACCCCAAGCCCTGGTCGTACCAGAGCATGGACCGGGGTTTCCAGGGCTACATCGCCGAAGCGAAGAAGCCCTACCCGGACCGCCAGCGGGTACCGGAGCCCAGAGAGCTGCTCTCCCGCCTGCTGCTGCCCACCATCGAGCGTGCCCTGGTGGCGTTCGACAAGAACCAGACCGCGCTGCGGATCCTCCGGTTGGAGCTGGCGCTGGAGGAATACCGCAAGACCGTGGGCCGGTATCCGCAAACGCTGCCGGAGCTTAGTCCGCGCGTGCTGGCCGTGGTGCCGGTCGACCCCTACAGCAACCAGCCGTTCATCTACCGGCCGAAGACGGCGGGGTACCTGCTTTACAGCGTGGGGCCGGACGGCAAAGACAGCGGCGGCGTGCCCTCCAGGGAGCCGCTGAATCCGGCGGTGAGCGGTGACGTCGTGGCCGGACAGCTCTCACCGCCCCGGAAGACTCCCGCGGCCGGGAAGTAAGTGTCCATACGGCGAGGTGGCGCGCAAACTGCGCAGCAGCGGCGGCGCGGCCAAGGCGGGGTATGGGAGCGGTGGAGTGTTGGAGTAATGGAGTAGTGGCTGAGCTTACTTCATAAGCGCCTGCTCGTTGGCTCGCAGGCCAGCTAACGCGGCACTGTAACGCGGAGCACCGCTCCGTTCCGCCCCGCCGACCCTCGGACGAGAGCTCGGAGAGGCCCCTTCAGGGGCGTTCGGTCGCGTAGGCAGGTCTCTTCAGGGCCTGCCGGGCCAGGTGCGCCGCAACCAGCCAAGGGCTCAGCCACTACTCCACTACTCCAACACTCCATTACTCCAGATCCTCCCCCCCACCGCGGCAGAAAAAAAATAACCCCGCGATACCGGTTAAGGTCGCGGGGGCTCCATGGAGGGAGTGAAGCGATGTATGTTTCACGCAATGGCGTATGAGCAGTACAGGCACAAAAAGTTTCGGCCAACTTTAGACATTCAGCAGCTTGCTGCCGTCCTCGTGGATCGCCCGACCTGAGCCGGGAGTCCGACGCGCCGACCCGGTGCTGCCCTGGCTCGTCAAAGTAACCGAACTGGCCGTTGCTCCGTAGGGGCACTCGCCGTAGTCGCCGTGGTTGCCCTGTCCCCGACCTCCTTCCGGCGCCGGCAGAGCCCTACCCACCGGTGGGGACGGTACGGCTTTGCAAGCGCCGGCACCGTTGTCGTTTCCCGGGCAATCACAGCGGATGCCCCCACGGAGCAACGGCCTTGAGTCCACCTACATTTCGCGGTCGCATCCGCCGCGAACGGACGTCCGGCAGCGGGTACGATACACATCCACAGTGCGTTTGCAGGTGTCCCCGAGCGGGCCGCCGCCCGGGCTAAACAAGCCCCACGTTCCTCTGGTTGAAGCCCACCATTCCATGAGTGCCGTCTCCTCCGCCACCAGTGCCCTGATCGACGAGCGAATCGCCTGGCTCGACGCCGAGATGGAAGCCGTGCTCGCCACGGCCTCCCGCGACCTGGATCTCTACCAGTGGTCTCGCTACCACGTCGGCTGGCTGAACGAAGGGCTGGAGCAGCTCTCCCCCGCCGACCGGCGCCGGCACGGCGGGAAGCGTCTCCGCGGCGTGCTGACGGTGCTGGCCTGTGAGGCGGTGGGTGGGTCCGGCGCTTCCGCTGCGTCCGCCGGCGCCGCCATCGAGTTCATCCACAACTTCTCCCTGGTGCACGACGATGTGGAAGACAATGACGAGGAGCGGCGGCACCGGCCCACCGTGTGGAAGCTCTGGGGCGTGCCGCACGCCATCAACGTGGGCTCCAACATGCAGGCGATGGTGGACGTTTCCGTGCTGCGGCTCAGCGACCGCGTGCCCGCGCCCCTGGTGGTGCAGGCGTTCCGCATCATCACCCACGCCATCGTGCAGATGACCGAGGGGCAGTACCTGGACATGGCCGCCCAGGATTCCCGGGCGATGTCCCTGGAGCAGTACTTCCGGATGACCGGCGGCAAGACGGCGGCCCTGATTCACGGCGCGCTGGAAGTGGGCGCCACCCTGGGGACGGACGATGCCGGTCGGATCGCGGCGCTGGCGCAGTTCGGGCGGCGGTTCGGGCTGGCGTTCCAGTGCCGGGACGATTACCTGGGCATCTGGGGCGAGCCGGCGCTGACGGGCAAGCCGGTGGGCAGCGACATCGTGCAGGGGAAGCGCAGCCTGCCGGTGGTCCACGCCCTCGAAGCCGCGCCCGCCGGAACGGACACGGGCGACCGGCTGCGGGCCGCGCTCGAGGCGCGGGACGTGCCGGTA
>JAJFMS010000456.1 GCA_020696885.1 Armatimonadota bacterium
AGCACGCATTACGCAGCACGCATTACGCATTACGCAGCACGCATTACGCAGCACGCATTACGCAGCACGCATTACGCAGCACGCATTACGCGCCGAGAGCGACCGGATGGCCCCAGGACTACTGCCTGCCCGAATTACGGGGCGCAAGGTGTGATGTAGCCCACTTGATCCTTACCCCGACTTGGTCCACTATTTAACTGGCGTCGCTTCCGCAGGCACGCCGCCCCTTCTTCCGGCCCACCGAGCTTCGGATACACCGCGACCGGCGGGCGGCCTTAGACCACTACTCATGCGCGTCCTACTCCTGTTGCCTTACGCCTGGGATACCAGCCCCAGCCAACGCTTCCGCATCGAACAGTGGGGGCCGCTGCTCGAGAAGCAAGGGGTCGAGCTTTGCCCCGCTACGCTGCTCAACCGCACGGAGCAGAAGTTGCTCCATGGCAAGCAGAGCCCGGTGCGTAAAGCAGCGATGCTCGCGAACGTGCTCATGCGCCGGATCGGGCAGCTCCGCGGCGCCGGCCGATATGACGCGATCTGGCTGCACCGCGCGGCCTATCCGATCGGCCCCCCGTTCCTCGAGCGGCTGCTCCGGCGCACCGGCATTCCGGTGATCATGGAGTTCGATGACGCGATTTACCTGAACAATACCGCCGCCTCCAACGCGCGGTTCAGCGCGCTGAAGTGCGCCGGGAAGACCGCCGAGATCTGCCGGTTGAGCACCCATGTGGTGGTAGGGAACGAGTACCTCGCGGACTATGCGCGCGCTCACAACTCCCACGTCACGATTATCCCCACCACGATCGACACGGACCACTACGTGCCGCGCCGGGAATACCGGGACGCCTCTCCCGTGGTGATCGGCTGGAGCGGCAGCGCAACCACGGTAGCGCATCTACAAACAGTGGACCGGGTGCTCCAACGGGTGGCGGAGCAGGCGAAGGTGCGGCTGCACGTGATGGGGACGCCGTCCTACTCCCTTGCCGGAGTGGAGACGCGCGCGGTAGAGTGGAGTCCGGAAGTGGAGCTGCCCCAGCTTCAAGAGTTCGACATCGGTATCATGCCGCTGCCGGATGAGGAGTGGGCGAGGGGCAAGTGCGCCCTGAAAGCGCTTCAATACATGGCGGTGGGGGTGCCGGTAGTTACTTCTCCGGTGGGAGTGAACGCCGAGATCATCCGCGACGGGGAGAACGGCTTCCTGGCTACCACCGAGGACGAGTGGGTAGATCGCTTACTGAAGCTGGTCCGCAGCGTGCAGCTCCGGGAGCGAGTGGGCCGGGCCGGGCGCGCTACGGTGCTTACCGAATTCTCCGCGACGGCCCAGGCGCCGCGCGTGTTGGAAGTGCTGCGCACTGTCCAGCGTCGTAAGGGGTCCGCCGCCGCGCTCGAGACCGCGTCTTGAAAGTATGGGGAGGCTAGTTTGTCGAATGTGCTGGTAACCGGCGGGGCCGGCTTCATCGGATCGCACCTGGTGGACGCGCTGGTGGAGCGAGGTCATCGGGTCCGGGTGCTGGATGCGCTCGTAGCGCAGGTCCATCGCGGCGCCGCACCCAACCTGCCGGAAGGCGTGGAGTTCGTGCACGGCGACGTCCGCGAGCGGGCGCTCGTGGATGCGGTGCTCGACGGGATCGAGGTGGTCTACCACCAGGCGGCCGAAGTCGGCGTCGGGCAATCCATGTACGAGATGGAGCGCTACGTCGCCGGCAACACGCTGGCCACGAGCGTCCTCCTGGAAGCCCTGGTCCCGCGCCGCCAGCAGATCAAGAAGCTAGTGGTTGCCTCGTCGATGTCGATCTACGGCGAGGGGGAATACCGCTGCGAGCAGTGCGGGCCGTGCGCCCCGCCGCTGCGCCCGATGAGCCAGATGGAACAGCGAGACTGGGAGGTGCACTGTCCCACCTGCGGCGCGGACCTGGAGCCGATCCCCACCTCCGAAGCCAAGCCGCTGGCGCCGGCCTCCGTCTACGCCGTCACCAAGCAGGACCAGGAGCAGCTCTGCCTCTGCGTGGGCTCCGCCTACGAGATCCCGTCCGTGGCGCTGCGCTACTTTAACGTCTACGGACCACGACAGGCGCTCTCCAACCCCTACACCGGCATCGCGGCGATCTTCGGGGGACGGTTGCTCAACGGCCAGCGGCCGCTCGTGTTTGAAGACGGCAACCAGACCCGGGACTTCACGCACGTGCAGGACATCGTTCAGGCCAACCTGCTGGCCCTGGAGACGGACCGCGGGGACTACCGCGCCATCAACGTCGGCACCGGGAATTCCACTTCCGTGGTGCAGATGGCGAACCTCCTGGCGGAGGGTCTGGGCCTGGACCTCAAGCCCGAGATCGTGGGGCAGGCCCGCACCGGGGACATCCGGCACTGCGTGGCCGACATCTCGCTCGCGAAGGAGCTGCTGGGCTACTCCCCCAGCGTGACCCTGGACACCGGCATCGGCCAGCTACTGGAATGGGTGCGAAGCCAGCAGGCGGTGGACGCCGTGGGTCAGGCCACGGCAGAGCTGAATGCCCATGGCCTGGTGAGGTGATCTGAGGCGGCGAGACGGCGGCGGGCAAACGGGGTTATGTGGCCGCTGCGGCACGTTTGCCACGGAGTCCCGGAGGCATCCGGGCACGGCCTCGCGCCTGTAACCGCCGCTTTCGGTAGGTGCTGCCCGGATGCCTCCGGGACTCCGGGCAACCGCTCGATTACGGGCGTGGCCAGGCCAAAAAGCGCCGTTAACCTAGTTCGGCGCCGGCTACCAGCCGCGGATACGAAAAGGCCGGGGCCGGGCCGGTGATGAGCTGATTACGATGGACCTCCTGCCCGACCCCCCGACGGACGCGGATGAATCAGCGCTGATTCGCCTGGCCGTGGCGGCGGATCTCTACCTCCGTTCCATACTGACGCTGGACCAGGCAGCTCTCGTAGCCGGGCTCGGCATGGTCGAGTTCGAGCGCCGGCTGGCCGCTACGTTCACCGGCCGTGCCCGGGGCCTGGCCGGCGCCGCCGCGGAGCCG
Organism: Armatimonadota bacterium; assembly: GCA_020696885.1. The sequence continues at coordinate 3,003 of JAJFMS010000456.1, forward strand.
GGCGCGGTGGCGGCCCCCACGCTCTCCGTCGTGATCCCGGTCTACAACGAGCGGAACACCTTTCTCCGGCTGCTGGACGCGGTGCGCGCCGTACCGATCGCCAAGGAGATCCTGATCGTGGACGACTGCTCCACGGATGGGACCACGGAGCTGCTCCGGGAGCAGGTGGAAGGGAAGATCAGCGGCGCCCGCGTATTCTACCAGCCCCAGAACGGCGGGAAGGGCGCGGCCCTGCGGCGTGGGTTCGCAGAGGCGCGTGGCGAGATCGTGCTGGTCCAGGACGCGGACATGGAGTACGACCCGCGCGAGTATCCGCAGCTCATCGAGCCGATCCTCTCCGGAAAAGCGGACGTGGTCTACGGCTCCCGGTTCCAGGGCGGCGCACACCGGGTGCTCTATTTCTGGCATTCCGTGGGGAACGGGTTCCTTACCACCCTCTCCAACATGTTCACGGACCTGAACCTCACCGACATGGAAACCTGTTACAAGGTCTTCCGCCGCGAGGTGATCCAGGGCCTGCCGCTCAAGCAAAACCGCTTCGGGTTCGAGCCGGAAGTCACCGCCAAGATCGCCCGGCGCGGCTGGCGGATCTTCGAAGTGCCGATCAGCTACAACGGCCGGAGCTACGCCGAAGGCAAGAAGATCGGCTGGAAAGACGGCGTCCAGGCGATCTGGTGCATCCTCCGCTACGCGCTCAAGGACTGACATCGGTGTGTTGGGCGTTGGAATTGCCCAGGGGGCACCCCGGGTGCTGAAGGCACTAACTTCCCGGCACCGATCTTCCGATACTCTACTGCCCCCACGCTCCATTACTCCAACACTCCACTACTCCATTAACAATGTGTGGTATCTCCGGCATTTTAACCGCTGACGGCGGCGACCTTACGGGACCGCTCGAGCGCTCGCTCGATGCGCAGGAGCATCGAGGCCCGGACGGCTCCGGCATCTGGACCGATCGCCACTGCGCGCTCGGGCACCGGCGGCTGGCCATCATCGACCTCACCGAGGCCGGTCGGCAGCCGATGAGCAACGAGGACGGCAGCGTCTGGATCACCTTCAACGGGGAGATCTACAACTTCCAGGCCCTCCGCGACGAGCTGGAAAGCCTCGGCCACCAGTTCCACAGCCGCACGGACACCGAGGTGATCGTCCACGCGTACGAGCAGTGGGGCACGGACTGCGTGCGACGCCTGCGCGGGATGTTCGCGTTCGCGATCTGGGACCAGCGGAACCGTCGCCTCTTTGCCGCGCGGGACCGCGTGGGGAAGAAGCCGTTCTTCTACACGGTGCAGGGCGGCCGCTTCCTGTTCGCGTCGGAGCTGCAGGGGCTGCTCGCCTTCCCCGGAGTGCCTCGTGAAGTCGACTTCCAGGCGGTGGACGCCTATCTGTCGCTGGGTTACGTGCCGCCGCCCCGGTCCGGCTTCCGGAACATCCGCAAGCTGCCGGCAGGGCACTGGATCGCCGTGGACCTCACGCCGGACGGACCGGTGACCCACGTGGACCGCTACTGGTCACTGGAATACCGGCCCAAGATCGCCATCACGGAAGAAGAA
>JAJFMS010000457.1 GCA_020696885.1 Armatimonadota bacterium
GGCGTTGCGTGATGGGCCGTCCGCCGCAGATACCATCGCCAGGGCGGCACGGCCCACCGATGCCGGCTCCAGTCCGGAAACTGCCGCCGCCAGACATACTGCCCTTCGTGGAACGACCCACGCCCCACGCTGCGCACGTCCGGGTGGAGCGCAAGTAGGTACGATGCGATCGTGGTTCCGCCCCGGTTGCAGCCGGAGACGAAGATCGGAGGGCCGCATGCCGCGCGGGAGCCTGCTTCCGCAACCGGCCTGTTGAAGCTGACGCTATCTACCATGAATCGAGACCCACTCTCGTCAGGATATCGTTGGCAGGCTCCCGGGCGCCGTCCCCGGAGTGATCGCGGACACAGTTCCCGAGCCGACTATTCTGGCTACCCCGCTACCGGAGGCCCCGAAACCGGTCGCCAGCACGGCCAGGCAGGGTGCAGGCGGACTCGCCGCGAACAGGTCAGTGCAATCACACCGTTCGATTCTTCGAGGCACCATGCACGCACGCATCGTTTTCGGGCTGGCACTCGCCACCTCGCTGCTCACCGCAGGAATGGCCGGGGCGCAGACGCCGGGGAAGCAAGAGACGCAGTCGCTCAACAAGCCGATCACCCGCACCGCCACCGCGGGCTACCTCCTCTACCTGCCGAAGGACTACGGCAAAGACCCCAACAAACGCTGGCCGCTGCTGATGTTCCTCCACGGCGCCGGCGAGAGCGGCAGCGACCTGGAAAAGGTGAAGGTGCACGGCCCGCCCAAGCTCATCGCCCAGGGTAAGGAGTTCCCGTTCATCGTGATCTCACCGCAGTGCCCGTCCGTGCGGGAGTGGTGGGACCGCAACACGCTGAACGCCCTGCTGGACGAGGTGATTGCCAAGTACCGCGTGGATGAGGAGCGGCTCTATCTCACCGGGCTGAGCATGGGCGGCTACGGCACCTGGGAGCTCTCCACCCGCTTCCCGGAGCGGTTCGCGGCCATCGCCCCGATCTGCGGCGGCGGGCGACCCCGCTTCGCCCCGCGCCTCACGGGCATGGGGATCTGGGTCGGCCACGGCGCGAAGGACCCGGTGGACGTGAAATTCACCGTCTACCCCGAAGCCCAGCACGACTCCTGGACCGAAACCTACAACAACCCCGAGCTGTACGAGTGGTTCCTGCAGCACCGGCGGGCGAAGCCGTAAGCGCTGCGCGCGGTGTTGGGTGTTGGGATCGCCCAGGGGGCACCCGGGTGCTGGGTGTTGGGGAATCCAGTCTCCCCATTCGCAACCCGAAGTTCGTAGCTCGCACTTCCCGAGGGGGGAGGACCCCGTCCATGCCGGAACCTCTAGCCGACCAGCAGCGGCGGATCTGCCGCACTCACGGAGCGGAGTTCGTGCCGCCTGTTCCCGGCTCACGCGTCGGGATCGCCTTGCAAACGATGGGGCAGCTACCGATCCACGGCGTCCGGCTCGAGCCCACGGAGACTACCTGCGGCTGGTATCTCTTCGCGGGGGAGCAGTGGTCGGACGCCGCGGACTTCTACCAGCCGCTCTGCGTGGAGCACCTGGCGCACCACGCAGAGCCGGCCCTGCCGTTCCTCGCGCTGCCGCCCGGCTGGCATTTCATGACGGACGGCCAGGGGTTCGTCGACGTCTGGTACGAGGCATAGGGCTCTGCGCGCGGTGTTCGGTGTTCGGTGTTCGGTGTTCGGCCAGGGTAAGAGCTCGGCCGCACGGGTCAGCACCCAGAATCTTACTCTTCCTCGTTCTCTCGTCTGGACCCGTCCGGCCGACAACCCTACCCCTCCTCCATCGCCAGGATCGCTTCCTGCAGGTTCCGGAACAGCGTCAGGTTCTGGCTGAGCCCCACCGCCTGGAAGAGGCGAGTGATCCGGTCCCGCGGGGAGACGACGCCCAATCGGCCGGACATGCGCCGGACGGCGCGGAGGATGATTCCCAGGCCCGTCGAGTCGATGTAGGCGGCCCCGCTGAGATCGATGACCAGGGACGCGGGGTGGGAGGCCATCTCCTCTTCCAGTCGCATGCGGAACTGGTCCGCGGTGAACATGTCCACCTCGCCTTCCAGGTGGATCACCGGAATTCCCTGCCTGCGGGTAACGCGGATCTCCAGCGGAGCTTCCGGCTCGTGCTGCCGCAGGTGGTTCATCACCTGCTTCTCGCGTGCTTCCAGGGGATCGGTGGGCTCCGGCTCCACATCAGGTTCGGGCTGGAGGTTGTTCAGGGCAGCAAAGAGGCGGAGGTCACCCGGACTGGCGTTGGTCGGGAAGTCTGGCTTTTCGGATTTGGACATTGATTGAACTCGTGCGCGAAGGCGAGGTGCCAGGCGGTTCTTCCCGCAACCGAGAACGCTTACACCCGGAACCCGCATGCTAGTCTTTTACGCGATTCGGGTATCGGATATCCGGGCGTGGAGTGACGAGCGGAGAGACGGCAATGCGGAGCGAGCGTGATCGGACAACTACTGGGGCGGCGCAGGAGAAGCCGGGAAAGGACGTGCCGCCCGGTTGGGGCCAGATCTTGAAGGCGATGGTGGCGGTTCACCTGGCTCGTGCCGCCCAACGGGTGCTGGACCGCCCACGGCCGGTCCGGCGGGTGCCGGAGTCCGGCCGCAGAGGGGGCGAGCTGGTAGCGGCTGCTCCGGCCGTGCGCACACGTACGGCCTCCGAGGAGAAGCGTCCGGCGGAAGCAGCCACGCCGGCGGCGAGTCATGGGGTCGTCGCGATTGCACGCCAGGTGTTTGGTGAGTTCAGCCGGGACAACGGCACGATGATGGCCGCGGCGGTGGCGTTCTACCTGCTGCTATCGCTGATTCCGCTGGTGCTGGTGGGAATTGCCATCCTGGGTTGGGTGCTGGGGGACCTACAGGCGCAGAAACAGGTGCTGGCCTTCCTGAAGGGATACTTTCCGGCCCAGTTCGATATGCTCCGGGGCCTGGTCCTGGAGGTGAAGCAGCAGCGCGGCACCATCGGCCTCGTCGGCGTGGGCACCCTGCTGCTCACCGCCACCGGCGGCTTCGCCACGTTGGAGACCGCCATCAACGTGGCCTGGGGAGCGCCCAACCGCAACGCCATCATGAACAAGCTGTTCGCCGTGGCGATGCTGTTCGTCATCGGCACGCTGCTGGTGCTCTCCCTGGGTGCGACCTCCCTGCTCCAGTGGGCAGGGAGCATTCCCGCACTCTCGTGGCTAGCCTCCAACGCGGCGCTGCTGCTGGTGGGTTACGCTCTGTCGGTCGTCATCACCACGGTGATGTTCACCTTTATCTACAAGTTCTTTCCCAACACGCGGTGCGAGTGGAAGCCGGCGGCCATCTCCGGGTTCCTGACGGCGCTCTTGTGGGAAACCTTCAAACAGGCATATACCTGGTACAGCACCAGCCGCTGGGGCGATCAGAGCGCCACCTACGGCGCCGCAGCCGTCTTCGTGGGGTTGGTCGTGTGGATCTATTACTCAACGACACTCGTGTTGCTGGGTGCGGAGCTGACGTGGGTGTTGAGCGGCTGCCCCAGCCGCGAGCCGAAGGAGCCCGGAGTGCGCAAGGCCAAAGCTTAGAATCGATCCCGGTAGGCGGAATCCTGTCTACCGGGGTCGGCTCCGACTGGCGGGAGCAGAAACCACTATCGAGGACGAAGTAGTGGAGTGATGGAGAACTGGAGCAGTGGTGCCGGCTACTCCGTTACTCCCCTACTTCACTACTCCTCCGTGAAAACCGGAGCGCGCTCACCTCTCTACCGGGCCAGCGGTGTCTTCCGGGTGCGCCAACAGCCAGCTTGTGGCCCACAATAGAGTGTTGGCGCACGACTTGCCGGAGCTGGCCGGCGGATCGCCACCGTGAGACTCCACCCGTGCCTGAATCCGCCCGAACCAGCACTTTCCTCACGGTCGGCCTACTCGATTCCCCGGCAGAGGAAGCGTTCGACCGGCTGACCCGGCTTGCCAGTCGCGTGCTGTCCGTGCCGCTGGCAGCGGTGACCTTGTCGGACGGAAACCACCAGTTCTGGAAGAGCGTCGCCGGCATCCCGGATTCGATGATCGCGCAGCGAGAGCTTCCGGTGGAAGGAAACTGCTTCTGCCGGTGGGTAGGCGATACCGGAGAGCAACTGGTCATCCCGGACACGTCGCTCCATCCTCTGGGGAGCAACAACCCCACGGCAGACGAGCTGAGCTTGCACTCATTTCTGGGCGTGCCGCTTCCCGGTCCGGAAGGCAGTTGCCTCGGCTGCTTCGCCGTGGCGGACACGGTGCCCCGCTCCTGGACCGCGGACGATGTCGAAACGCTGGCGGAGCTGGCAGTCTCCGTTTCCACCGAGATCCAGCTCCGGCACACCGCCCAGACCGCCGCCGCGGAACGGGAGCGCTATGCGCGCCTGCTGAACGACGTGGACGCGATTGTTTGGGAGGCCGAGGCGGATACCTGGCGGTTTACCTTCGTCTCCGGGCGCGCCGAGGCGCTACTAGGGTATCCGGTGGCGCGCTGGCTGCACGAGCCGGGCTTCTGGAGCAGCCTGCTTCACCCGGACGACCGGGAGCGGGCGGTGCGCTACTGCACCGAATGGACCGCCGCTGGCGAGGACCATGAGTTCGAGTATCGCGCCATCACGGCCAGCGGCCGCACCGTCTGGCTGCGGGACCTGGTGCGGGTGATCCCGGCGGAAGACGGGCGGCCGGCGCAGTTGCGCGGGGTGATGCTGGACATCACCTGCCAGAAGGAAGCCGAGCTGGCGCTGATCGAGCGAGAGCTTCGCTTCCGCTCGCTGATCGAGAACTCCAGCGACCTGATTACTGTGCTCGGTCGAGATGCGACGGTGCTCTACCAGAGCCCCTCGATCCGCCGGATCCTGGGATACGAGCCGGAGGTGCTGCTGGCCGGGCGCGCGGTGGACTTCGTGCACCCGGACGACCTGCCGGCCGTGCGGGACCTGTTCGGGAACCGGCAAGCGCAGCTCCCCAGTGATCCGTCCGTCTCGTTCCTCTATCGCTTCCGGGCTCGCGACGGCGCCTGGCGCTGGCTGGAGAGCACCGCCACCGACCTGGGCGAGGACCCGGTGATCCGCGGGCTGGTGATCAACTCGCGGGACGTGACGCAGCGGGTCGAGATTGAGGTGGCCTACCGCCAGAGCGAAGAGCGCTACCGGCGCATCGTGGAGACCGCCTCCGAAGGGGTTTGGATCACCGACCTCGAAGGCCGGACCACGTTCGTCAACAGCCAGATGGCCCGGATGCTGGGGTATACGCCGGACGAGATGGTGGGCCGAGAGGTGCAGGCCTTCCTCCCCGAGGAAGATTACGCCGCGCTCGAGGCGCGCCTGCTGCGGCGGCGCGAAGGGATCACCGAGCAGTTCGACCTGCGCTGCCTTCGCAAAGACGGCTCCGAGGTGTGGCTACTGGTATCGGCAACTCCGCTGCGGAGTGACGAGGGGAGCCATCTCGGGTCGCTCTCGATGGTTTCCGATATCACGGAGCGCAAGCGGTCCGAGGATGCGCTGCGGGAAGAGCGACGG
>JAJFMS010000458.1 GCA_020696885.1 Armatimonadota bacterium
CCCGGCCGGTGGTGGGGGCCACCGTGGAGTTCGGATCCAGGTCCACTCCCGGGGGCCCCACCACGTCCACCTCGAAGCCCAGCCGCTCCAGCCCGCTCGCGAAGCCGCGGATGTGCACGGCCTCCACGTCACGCCCCTGCGTCCGGTGATGATAGATCGCGCGTCGGGTCACCATGACTACTTGAAGATGCCAAGTCCCGTGCGCACGATAATCACCAGGTCCAACCAGATGGAGCCGTGGTAGAGATACATCAGGTCGAAGCGCAGCTTCTCCCGCGCGTTGCTGTGGTAGTAGCCGTTGATCTGCGCCAGCCCGGTGATGCCCGGAAGGATCCGGTGCCGGTCCGCATACCGCGGCAGCTCCAGCTCGAACTGCTTCACGAAGATCGGCCGCTCCGGCCGCGGGCCGACCAGGCTCATCTCACCACGGAGCACGTTCCAGAGCTGCGGCACCTCGTCCAGGTGGGTAGCCCGCAGGAACCGGCCGACCGGTGTGAGCCGCGGATCGCGCTTGCCGGAGCAGAGGCGCGGGCCGTCCTTCTCCGCGTCCGTCACCATCGTCCGGAACTTCACGATCTCGAACTCCCGGCCACCCTTCCCTACCCGGACCTGCCGGAAGAGCACGGGGCCGGGGCCGCTCAGCTTGACCGCCAGCGCCGAAAGGAGCAGGAACGGGGAAGCCACCACCAGGATCGCGACCGACACCACCAGGTCCATCACTCGCTTGGCCGTGCGGAATGCCCGGCCCGGCTCGCGCCGCGGCAGCCGGTAGAGCGGCACGTCGCCCAGCCGCTCCGAGGTCGGGCGGTACAGCCCCAGCTCGTAGTGCTCCGGCACGAGGTAGACTTCTGCCGGCACGCCGTCACGCTCCAACTGGTCCAGCAGCGCCGTGACCTGCGACGGCGCATCCGCCACGATCACCTGGTCCGCCTTCAGGTAGACCGCCAACTCCGGCAGCGCGGAGCGAGGAGCCAGCACGTGCGTGGGCCAATCCAGCCGGTGGTCCGGGTTCAGGTCTTCCACAAACCCCAACACGTGGTAGCCCTTGCCCTCAGCCTCGGCGGCCAGGTGCTCCGCCACCGGCCCTGCACCCACCACCAGCACTCGCTGCCGTCGATGGGGAGCCATCCCCCGAGCGGCTGCCCATCGCCGCGCCATCACGGTAGAGCCGCACAGGCCCACCGTCACCGCAGTGAGGTGCACGAAAGCGACCGAGCCCACCCACTGAGTGAGTGTCGACGCAATGAATAAATAAGTAACGGCTAACAGCAGGGCCCCTAGTACCCACGCCGATGCCCGATTACTGCGCCGGGTATCGTTCATCATTGTTTCCTGTTCCTAACCGTATGGAGTGCACGGGGCGGGGTGTGGGCTGCGACCCGCCGCAGCCCACACGATTACTCCCCACCGCCACTCCAAACACCGAGCACCGATCTAATCAGGCCGCCCTACGAACCGGCGCCGTGGCGGGCGCCGCCAGTGCCGGCCGCACCGTATTCGCAGGCCGCGCCGTGTAGGAGCGGTGGAACTCCGCCGTCTCCATGTCACGGGAAGGCACACCGTTGAAGACCACACCCATCACCGGCACCTGGACTTCCTCCAGCCACTCCCGCACCTTCTGCTCCGCGCCGCCGGGCATCTCGGAGCTCCGCATCACCAGCACCGCGCCGTCCACGTGCGGGGCCACGCAGAGCGCGTCCGCAAACACCGTGGCGCTGGGCACGTTGAAGATCACGTAGTCCGCGATCTCCCGCAGCTCGTCGACCACCTGCGCCATGTCCGGCTTCCAGAGCAGGCTCCACGGGTCCGCCACCGTGCTGCCGCCCGGAAGGATCCGCAGGTTGTCCACGTGGGTGGCCGTCAGCGCTTCCCGCACGGAGCTGGTGCGCTGCAGCGTGTCCGTGAGGCCCGGCTTGGCATCCACCTCGAACACCTCGTGCAGGAACGGCCGCCGGAGGTCCGCTTCCACAAGCACAACCTGCCGGCCCGCACGCGCCAGTGCAATGGCGAGATTAGTGAGCGCCGTGGTGGCGCCCTGACCCGGCCGCGCGGTGGCGCCCATGAGCACCGTATTCTCGCGCCGCAGCGTCTGACGCAGGATGTGGTTAGCCAGGAAGTGGTACGCCTCGGCCAGGTGACTGGCCGGGTCGTTCTCCGACGTCAAGCAGAGCGTGCCGGCGCTGGTGCGGCCCCGCAGCTGCGGCACCACGGAGACCACGGGAAGCTGAGTGAGCATTTCCACGTCTTCCACCGTCTTCACGCGGCGGTCCGCCATCTCAAGGCCCACCGACATCGCGATGCACACTGCCAGGCTGAGGATGAACGCCAGCAGCGTGAGGCGCATCGTCCGGCCCTGGGAGAGATCGATCGCCGGGTTGTGCGGCCCGGCGCGGTCCACCACCGCGATCGGGGCGCCACCGGAAAGCATCGCCGCTACGCTGCGGATCTGTCCGAGCCGCGCGTTGGCCACGTTCTGCCGCTGCTGGGCCAGCGTGTACCGCTGCGTCAGCAGGTTGAGCTGCACGTCCGCCCCGGAGAACCGGGAGACCTGCGACTGCAACCGGGAGTTATCCGCGTTGAGGCTGGACACCCGCGCCATCAGGCCGTCGCGCTGGTTCTGCAGCTCGCGCAGGCGGAGCTCCAACCGGTCTCGCTCCGGGTTGTCCACCACCCGCACGGTAGTAGCGAGGCTGGATGACGCGCTTTCCATCCGGGTCTCGGCTTCGGTGAGCTGCTGACGGAGCCGCTGTACGTTCGGATGCTCGTCCGTATGAATCGACAGCTCTTTGTCCAGCGCCGTGCGCAGCCCCGCTACGTCGAGACGCAGCTTGTCTATGAGCTTGTCCTGCGTGGCGCTCTCGCGGATCTCCCGCTTGGCGGGGGTCCGGCTCATCAGGCTCTCGACGTGCGCTACCTGGGCGGTCACGGCGCGGAGCTCGGCCTCGGCGGTATTCCGCTCCTCGCCGATCTGCCGGCTGCTCTCCAGCGCCACCTTCGTCTGCTCCTCCAGCGACGAGATGTTGCTGCCCCGCTTGAACCGCTCCAGCGAGCGGCCGGCGGTGGCCAGCTCCTGGTCCGCTTCCGCCTTCTCCTTCTCCACCAGCTCAAGCTGCTTCCGGGCTTCCCGGGAGCGCAGGTCCGCAAAGGTTCGTGAGAACGTGTCGACGATCCCGTTCACGATAGCGCCGGCCTTCTGGGGGTCGGTGTCCTTTGCGGAAATGCGGAGCACCTGCGAGGTCACTTCCTTAACCTCTACCTCCTCCGAAAGCAGCGCCGGGGTGGTCTTGAGCTTCTGCTGCTCGATCACGCTCCCCAGCACTTCCGGGCTGGTGAGGATGGTAGCCACCGTCTTGAGGCGATCCTGCCGTCCTTCCAGCTCGTCTCGCTCCACGCCCGCTTCCGCGGGACGGGCCAACTCGCTGATGGTGCCCAAGGCCTGCTCCTGCGGCATCAGCGTCGCCGTGGCGAGGAACTCTCGCTTCATCCGCGTGGCGCCGAGATAGGTGAGGATGGTGCATCCCAGCACGGCGAACAATATGATCCAACGGCGACGCCGGAGCGCGGCCATAATGCGTGCGTATTCCATGGATAACTCCCGTGACACCCGGTGCCGACACGAGCGGGGATCCACCGGCGCTCCACATAGGGAGCGCCGGTGCAGCACCACTACGAGCCGGGGAGCCGAGACGCCACACACTCAAGCTGCCCTGGCAGCGGTCAAAGTGCAGTCCAGAACGAAAAGACTGATTGGTATCGCGGCCGGTTAGAAGCCCACGAAGGCGCTGGCGATTCCCAGCAGGATCTCGAGCGGCTTCGGCTTGCGGCCCCGCTCTTCCGGATCGACGTCGATGATCACCACGTCGCTGGCCATGATCTCGAGGTTCGCCTTCGGATCACGCTTCTTGGGGTCCAGCAGCTTCTCGAAATCCACCTGCTGCAGCACCGGCTGGCCACCGTCCGCGCTCTTGCGCACCACGACGATGTTCTTCTTTTTGGCGCGATCCACGAGGCCGCCGGCCTGGGCCAGCGCATCCGTCAGGTAGATCTTCGAGCCGTCCGCGGGCATCGGGAAGAGGCCGGGCTGGTTGACGCCGCCAGCCACTGCGAACCGGAGTAGCGCGGCCTGCGGCACGAAGAGGCGAGCACCCGGCTCCAGCACCACTTCACCGTCCGGACTGTTCACCTTCTCCAGGTTCAGGCGGCGGACTTCACCGGTGGAGCTCGTGAGCATCACGGCCTTCTTGTCCGCGTCCATCGCGAACCCGCCCGCTTTGGTCACCGCTTCCAGCACCGTGGTGCCGGCGCGCATCTCGGATTCGCCCGGCTTGGCCACCTGGCCGAACACCTTCACGGCCACCTTCGGAATCGCCTGGACGGTCACCACGTCCCCGTCGTTCAGGACGATGCTGCCGGTCTTGCCGGTCAAAACGTCTTCGAGGTTGAACAGCTCGGGCACCGCGGCGCCCTTGCGGCTCACCTGAACCTTCTGCTTGTCCGCCTCAGGGGTGAGCCCGCCCGCGCTCAGAATCGCTTCCAGCAG
>JAJFMS010000459.1 GCA_020696885.1 Armatimonadota bacterium
GGCAAGCCATACCACGCTGCGGTTCACGCCGGTCACCCCCATCAGGTACCGGCAAATCAGCTCGATCCGTTCTTCCAGGCCGATCCGCTCGACCAGGTTGTGCGCCAGGTGGCGCTCCTCGTCATACTGCCGGGCGTTGTCGAGCTGGACCGCCGCGCGCTCCGTGAGCACCTGGAGCAGCTCTTCTTCCTCGGCGGTGAAGACCCGCATGCCCTCCCAATCGAGCCGGATCACGCCTACCAGCCGGTTCCGCGAGGAGAACGGCGCGGCGATGGCTGCCTGCACCCCCTGCTGGGAGAGGATATCGGAGCGGAGCATGCTGCCGGAAGCGGCGAGGATGCACTCTTGCATGGCGGCCCGGCCGGTGAGCCCCTCGCCCAGGGGCACCGGGCTGCTGCGAACCTTGCCCAACGCGGCGCGCGGCACGAGGGTCCGCGAGACCGGGTCCATGAGGAAGATCTCGCCGCCGTCGGCGCGGTAGTAGGTCACGAACTTCCCGAGGACGCTGGTCAGCAGCTCCTCCAGCTCGAGGGTGGCGAGGGCGGCGTCGGTGATGTCCAGCAGCAGCCGGTTCTGCAGCTCCAGTCGCTGCTGATCCAGCGCCCGGCGCACCGTGTCCTTGACCGTGGGCACATCCACTGGCTTCAAGAGGTACGCGTAGGCGCCCTGGTTGAGGGAGTCGACCGCGTACTGCAGAGTGGTGTTTCCAGTAGCCATCACGCACTTCATGCTCGGCTGGAGCTGGCGGGCCTGCGTGAGCAGCTCCGTGCCCTCCATATCCGGGAGGCGGATGTCCAGCAGCGCGAGGTTGAAGGCGCGCTTTCGCATGAGGGCGAGCGCCTGACTGCCTGTGGAGGCCGTGCCGGCGTAGAACCCCATGTCCTCGAAGATCTCGACCAGGGTCTCGAGGATCCCCGGATCATCGTCGACGAGAAGGATACTTACCGGCTCGATCGCCGGGGTGGCCGATGCGGCAGAAGGTAGCGACAAGGAGGATCCTGAACGTCAAGTAGCCTGAAGGCTGGTGACACGTGTTCGACATTATACTGGAAGCTGGAGAAGAGCGTCCACCGACCGACCCCACGAGTTACCGCCGCCTCGCCGTCCACGATCCCGGAAGTTAGGCTGCCGATGCCCCGCGCGTTAGATCCATGGCTCCAGCGACTGGTGCTGGCCGGCCTTATTCTCGGAGCCGCCGTGAACCTGGCGGCGGGCGCGCGGCGTCCGTTCATCGAGCGCTCCATCCTGGCCGGGAACCATTACGGGCACGCCGACCGGGCCGCCGGGGCGGTGAACCGGGCGGTCTCCCCCGGGGAGCCGGTGGCGGTGGTGGTGTATGACGGCGACATGCTGGACGAGTTGGATGCCGCGGTCTGGTTCGATTACCGGTCGCGGTGGCTCCTATATCCGCGCCACGTGGAGCTGTTCCGGGTCGACCCGCAGCAGCCGCTCCGCCGCATTGGGGTCCCCGGGCTGCCTCCGCCGGACACGGCGGTCGCCGGGTATCCGCGCTACCGCTACGTCCTCTTTTTCCGTGTCACTGCTCCCCCGGTGATGCCGGAACCGTACCAGATCCTGGCGCAGGACCCGATGTGGATCCTCGCCCGCACCCGGGCCGAGGAGTAAGCGGTGAGCGGACCCTTCATCTCCTTCTTCGCCTTTGGTGCCTTCTGCGCCCAACTCGCCGCTGGCCTGATCTACGTGGGGCGGTCGCAGCACCGCCGGCCCCTGGTAACGGTAGCGCTCGCTCACCTGTCGGGCGCCGCAGCGGTGGGTCTGGGTGTCACCCTGAGCCTGCTCGTTTCCGATCGGGTCCACGTGGCTGGCCCGACGTTGTGCCTCGCTGCCCTCGCGGTCATCGGCTGGCTGCGCTTCCGCGGCCGAGGCCGGTTCGTAGAGGTCCCTTCCGCCACTTCGGACTCCCCGGTTGCACCGGGGATGCTGGTCTGGCTACTCTATGGGCTGCTGGGGTTGGGCATCGCCACCGCTGTCGCTCGCGTGGCGCTGCTGCCGCTGGACTGGGACGGCTGGGCATTCTGGCAGTTCAAGGCGCGCGCGATGACGGACGGCAGCCTGCGCCGGCTACTCACCGCGCCAGAGTTCGGCTTCGGGCACCCAGACTATCCTCTACTGAACCCGGCCAACACCTGGTGGCTGGGCGCCGGCCGCTTCGAGCCGAAGCTGGCGCAATGCTCCGGGCTGCTCTTCTTCGCCGATCTGCTGGTGCTCACGTATGCCGGTATCCGCCGGCGCGCGTCGCACGTCGCGGCACTCACCGGCTGTGTGGTGCTCATATCCTGGCCGCCGGTGATGAAGCACGCGGCCTCCGGGTTCTCGGACCTCCTGCTGGCGGCGTACGTGCTCGCGTTCACCCTCTTGCTTATGGAAGGAGAGCTGGCGATCGCCCTGGCCTGTCTCACCGGCGCCCTGCTCACCAAGAACGAAGGGCTGTTCACCTTCGCCGGGGCTACCGCAATCGCCGGGTTGCTCGCGTGGCGAGGTCGGAATCCCGATACCACCGGACCGCGCGGGGCGCGGGGCCCGCTCTATCCGGCGGCGGTGTTGGTAACCGGCCTGGTGGTTGCGGGCGCCTGGACCGTAATCAAGCGGCGTTGGTCTCTGTCGGCGGACCTCCTCGATCCCAGCCAATGGCCGACGGACTTCGTGGGCGCGGTGCTGCGGCGGGTGCCGGTGGTGGGGCTTGGGTTTCGACGGGAGTGGCTGTCGGTGGGTCCGAAGTACCCCGGCTGGGGGCTGTTCTGGCCAGTCGCGGTGCTGGGGCTCGTGCTTTCGGTCCGCCGCCGGCTGGAATTCACCGCGCCCTGCTGGCTCATGGCCGGTGCGCACCTCGCCGGGACGGTGGCGGCCTACCTGCTCACGCCGCTGGATCCGGCGCTGCATCTCTCCCGCTCGCTGGATCGCCTGCTGCTCCACGTGGCGCCCACGCTGCTCGTGGCGGCGCTGTTGGCGGTGACTGCGATTCCCGGTGACGAAGACGCGCCCCACCGGCCGCAGAGCCAAGAATAGTAAGTAGGTCCGAGCTGCCGTACGAACGGCGAAATACGGGGCGCCCTACTTGACACCGCTCCTGGCTCTCGCTACACTCAAGTCAGAACTTTGTTCCGCAAAGAACTACGAGGATTGATGAACGGCCAAGAGGCGGAGCAGACGCTGGAAGTGATCCGCACGCTCATGGAGCGTGGGACTCGCTACACGAACCTATCCGGGCATGCGGGCATTGCCGCGGGCATCTGTGCCCTGGCAGGCTGCGCGCTCCGGGAGTGGGCTCACACGCCCTTTCTTCCCACCTGGATGGGAGTGCTGCTGGCGGCCTGCACGGCCTGCGCGTTCTTCACGGCGCGCATGGCCGCGTCGAACGGGGAGCCGCTCTGGACCCGGCAGGCGCGGACGGCGGTGGCGGCGCTGCTGCCCTCGCTGGTCGCGGCGCTGGTGCTCACCGCCGTGCTCGCCAGCAACGGCCAGGAAGCGATCCTTCCGGGCGTGTGGATGCTCCTCTGGGGCGTGGGCGCACTTGCGATTAGCTTCTTCACCCCTCGCGTGATGTCGGCTCTGGGCCTCACGTTCATGGGGGCCGGAACGGTGGCGCTGCTGACGCCGCCGGCTCGGGACGTTATCACCATGGGGGTGACGTTCGGAGTCCTTCACCTGATCTACGGGATCGCGCTGACGATCACTCCTCGGTCCGAGTTTGCTGGACCGGCGGTACCAACCGATGCTTAATATTGAGGCCTTCGAAAAACTGGATCGTGTCATCCACGAGAAGGGGCGCCTGGCCATCATGTCGCTCCTCGCCGCGAGCGACACGCTGAGCTTCAAGGAGCTCAAAGAGCACCTCCGGATGACGGACGGTAACCTCAGCGTCCACATGCGCACGCTGGAGGAAGCCGGGTACGTGGCAGTCGCCAAGTCGTTCGTTAACCGCAAGCCGCGGACGGACTACTCGCTGACGCAGGGCGGGCGCGATGCCTTCCAGGAATACATCCGCATCCTGGAGCAGGTGGTCCGCCAGGGCCAGCAGGCGGAAGCTCCGCGGAAGGCGCCGCCGCTGGATGCCGGCACCGTGCTCGGCCGAAAAACCGCCCCGGCAAAGTAGACAATTAGTGAACTGCGAGGGCGGTCAGAACCACTGATCCTATGAGGCGGCCTTCGAGCCGCCTTTTCACCGAGCGTTGGCTTTGAATTACAAAGTCCTTTAGGAGCGGGCGATGAAAGTAGTACTGGCAGAGAGCTTCGGGATGTGCTTCGGCGTGCGGGATGCGGTCCAGATGGCGCTTACGGCGAAGGATCCGCACGATCTCACCGTGCTGGGGGAGCTGGTGCACAACACCGAGGTCCTCCGCCGGGTCCGGGCCGCAGGGGTCCAGATCGCTCCGTCCTGGAGCACCCCCGTCTCCACCGGCCGCGTGATGATCACTGCGCACGGCGCCTCCGATACTGCCATCGCCGGGCTCCGGGCGCGCGGGCTCCAGGTGGAAGAAGCCACCTGCCCGCTGGTGCGGCACGCCCACCGGATGCTG
>JAJFMS010000460.1 GCA_020696885.1 Armatimonadota bacterium
CGCCTGAGCCTGGCCGTGTACAACGCCGCTTCCGAGTATGCGGCGGAGCGCGGCATCATCATCGCGGACACCAAGTTCGAGTTCGGTGTGCTCGATGGCGGAGTGATGATGATCGACGAGTGCCTCACGCCGGACTCCTCCCGCTTCTGGGACGCGGCTACCTGGCAGCCCGGCGGTGCCCAGGCCAGCTTCGATAAGCAGTTCGTGCGCGACTACCTCGACTCGTGCGGCTGGGACCACAACCCGCCGCCGCCGCCGCTCCCCGACGACGTGGTAGAAAAAACCGCCGCCAAGTACCGCGAGCTGTTTGTGCGGATAACCGGACGCGATCCGGATTAGGGTTGATTGGGGTTAATCAGGAAGCCGGGAAACCAGGAAGAAGGGATCGGGGGAGAGCCTTCGTGGACGGTTCCCGATCGGACTGATTGCTCGGAGTCCGGACTTACGGATGGTCCGGGCCTTGACCTACTGCTCCGGCACGATTGCCACGGAGTCCCGGAGGCATCCGGGCAGCACCTACCGGAGACGGCGGCTGTAAACGAGAAGCCGCGCCCGGATGCCTCCGGGACTCCGGGCAACCATCCGATAACGGGGCTTCAGCTACGAAAGCGTCGTGGTAGAGAGGCCACAGGGTGGAACCGGCCTGCTGGATCGCGGGACTCCTGCAGTCGGACGTTGGCGCTTCGGGAAGCGGATGGTTCCCGGATCCGCGGCGGTGCAGGTGTTGCGCGGCGCGCTTCGCAACCTTCGGGATCGCCACGCCGCCGCGGTGGTACGGTGAAACACCTGGGCGGCGATGGGCGGCTCGCGATGACTGCGAATGGCGGTGGAGTGCCTCCATCATCCTCCCCCATCCCGTTATCCTGTCCAAAACTCCCCTCTGCCTCCGCCGTTAGCACAGCGCGTCCATAGCAGTGATGGCGGCAGCTACCGGCGAGAGAACCGTAACTATGGGCACCTGGACCGACGCGGAGATCTGCGCGGGCCTGCGCGATCCGCTGCAGCGGGATGCGGCGTTCCGCGCGCTGCACCTGCAGTTCGGACCCCGGCTGCTGGGCTTCCTCAGCCGGATGTCCCGGGGCGATCGGGACCGCGCTGAAGACCTGCTGGGCCGGGCTCTCTACAAGGCCTACGTGGGCCTCGCGCGGGCCGATGCACCGGTCCGCTCCCTGCGGTCCTGGCTCTACACCGTGGCAGCCCGCACCGCGCTCGATGAGCTGGAGCGAGAGAAGGCCGCCGACCCGCTCCTCCAGGCAGCGCCCCTGGACGAGGATTACGCAGCGGCGCCGGGCCCCGCCAGTGCCGAGCCGTGCAGCGGCGCCGGGGTCGATGAAGCAGTGGAGGAGGTCCTGGCCCAACTGGAGCAGGAGGACCGCCGCTACCGGGCGCTGCTGGAGATGGAGCACGTGGGCGTCTGCGACCGCGGCGAGATTGCGGAAGCCACGGGGATCCCGCGCAAGCAGCTCTCGCAGTACCTGAAGCGCGCCCGGGAGCGCTTCCTGCACCTGGCCCGCCGGCATCCGGTGCTGGCGCCGCTGGAAGCCCGGCCTGAGGAGGGAGTTACGCCATGATCCCCGACGAGCGCAACCTGCCGGACCCGGACGAGCGCCTGGCCCCGGGCGATGCGCGGTTCCTGTCCACACTGCTCCGTCGCACGGTGCTAGGGGACGAGACCGTGGACGCACTGGAGAGCGCCTGCCCACCGGTACCGGTGAGCACGACGCTGAAGGCGGAGTTGGGGCGCGTGGCTCTCCGTGCGACTGCGGAGATCGAGTTCGAGGCGCGGATGCAGGCCACGCGCCAGACCGCCACGCTGGGGACCTATGTCTTCTTCCTGCGCGGCCGCGCCGGGCTGTCGGTCTCCGAAGCGGCGAAGAAGTACCGGCTGCCGTTCCAGTGGCTGGCCGACCTGGAGCGGAACGCGCTCTCCCCCCGGGAGATCCCCGCCCGGCGCCTGGCGGACCTGCTGCGGCGCATGCACGGCTCCCTGGAGCAAACGGAGCGGCTCCTGCTCACCACCATCCAGACGCCGCAGTGGGTTGCGGGCCGCGACAGCCTGTATCGCGGCGGCTCGGCGGGTGGCCGGCGCTGGGTGGACCCGCCCGATCCCTCAGAAGCGGCGGAGAACCCGGACTACGCCGATGAGGCCGATGCGGTCGAGGAGCTGCGCGCGGAGCTCCGTAAGCATTGGGGGACGAGGCGGGGGAGAGCCGGCGGCTGAGACTCATCCTTCCGCCTTCATCCTTCCGCCTTCATCCTTCATCCTTCCGCCCCAGCCCCAAGCCCCTCAGGCGCCACTGCACCGCCTCCCGGCTGACCTCGAACCGGGACGCGAGGCGGCCGATCACCGGCGTGGCCTTCCACGCCGGGACGAACAGCCCAGCCGGCAGCAGCAGCTCCGACGCGAACGCGTTGGCTTCCATCTCTAGCGGATCCGCGCCCTCCGTGCCCAGGGAGACGCCATCTCGTAGGACGCGGTCGATCGAGGAGAGGTCGGTGAACCGGCGCTCGTGGTGCTTCAGCGCCAGGTGGCCGAGCTCGTGGGCGAGGGTGAACCGCAGCCGCGGCCTCGTGAGTACCCGCGCTGCGGCGATATGACCCACGTCTCCTTCCCACCAGGCTTCGCCGGAGGTGTCGTCGGCGTATTCCACCAGGTGCACGGTGATCTCTTCCGCCACCAGCAGGTATTCCACCGGCACCGGAGCCTCCACGATGCGGTGGCGGCGCAGGTACTTCCGGGCGAGATCGCGGGCAAAGCTGGTGCGGGCGCGGGTAAACTCCATAGTCAACGGTTCGGTTAGCGGGCACCGTCTTGTTCCCCGGGGCCTGCCGGTCTGGTTAGACCGGCGCTACCGGCCCCAGCGATTCACTCTGTTTATGAGCCATCCTTCAGTTACTTGCGGCATCGATTTCGGCACCAGCAACTCCCTCGCGGCGGTCGCGGGGCCGGGCGGGGTCACGCTCTGTCCGGTGGACCCGGTCAACAGCGATCCGTCCGTTCTTCCCTCCCTGCTGTACTTCAGCCGGTACGGGTGGGATCGGGTGGGCCGGGCCGCCACGCAGGCCTATCAGGCAGATCCGGACGGGCGCTTCGTGCGCGCTCTCAAGTCCGCGCTGCCCGAATACACGCCGGACGACCGGTTCCGGATGTTCCAGAAGAACTTCACCCTACCGGACCTCCTCCGCCTGGTGCTGGAGCGGATCCGGGAGCGGTTGGAGGAGACCACCGGTGCCATCGTCTCCCATGCCACCATCGGGCGGCCGGTCCGGTTCTCACGCGATCCGTCGGTCGACCGGCGGACGGAGGAGATGCTCCGCACCGCCGCCACGGACGCGGGTTTCCCCTCGGTTCGGTTCCTGTCGGAGCCGGAGGCGGCCACCCGCTACTACTTCTCCGGGGAGCAATCCACTCAGGCCGCCACGGTGCTGGTGTTCGACTTCGGCGGCGGCACGCTGGACCTCTGCCTGGCACGGTGGGCCGGGGTCAGCTACTCCGTGCTGGGGACCTCGGGCGTGCACATCGGCGGGACGCTGCTGGATCGCATCTTGTTCGAAAAGAAGCTGCTCAAGCACCTGGGGAAAGGGCAGCGCTGGGGCCGCGGGCTGGAGCTGCCGAACGCGCTCTTCAACCGCCTGGTGAACCCGGACGCGAGCTGGCGGGTCACCGAGAGCGAATACACCCACGAGGTGCGGCGGATCCTGGACGCCAGCATCGCCTGGAGCTCCGCGTCCCGCCAGTTGGGCATGCTCCACGAGGTAGCGACCCGGCGCCTCGGGCCGGATCTCTTCGGCGCGATCGAAGGCGCGAAGCTCCGGCTCTCCGAAAGCGCGGAAACGGAGATCCAGTTCCGGTCCGGCGGGGTGGAGCTGTCGGAGCCGCTGAACCGGGAGGAGCTGTGGGAGCTGTTCGACGAGCAGCTCGAGACAATTCGAACGCTGATTCTCGACACGTTGGCGAAAGCGGGGATGCGGCCCGAGGACGTAGACCGGGTGCTGTTGGCGGGCGGCTCATCGGCGCTGGTGTGCATCCAGGAGCTGTTGGGGCGGATCTTCGGCCCGGAGCGCGTCCCGCTGCGCCAGGACCTCTTCACGAGCATCGTGAGCGGCCTGGCGCTGGACGCGGCGGGAATTACTACGCAGGAGCCAGCCGGTGCCCCAGGTCGTAGCTGAGGACCTCCGTAAGGCGTTTCACGTGTCGGAGCGCCAGTCCGGCACCTGGGGCTCGCTGCGGGGCCTCGTCCACCGGCGCACGCGCGAGGTGCGGGCGCTGGACGGGATCTCGTTCACCCTGGAGGCCGGGGAGCTCGTCGGCTACGTCGGCCCGAACGGTGCCGGGAAGTCCACCACCGTCAAGGTGCTCTCCGGGATCCTGGTCCCGGACTCGGGCCGCTGCGAGGTGCTGGGCCGCGTGCCCTGGAAGGAGCGGGTCCCACACGTCCGCCGCATCGGCGTAGTGTTCGGGCAGCGCACCCAGCTCTGGTGGGACCTGCCGGTGGTGGAGTCGTTCGAACTGCTGCGGGAGATCTACGGGGTGGCCCGCTCCTGGACGTTCCGGTGCGCCAGCTCAGCCTGGGGCAGCGGATGCGGTGCGACCTGGCCGCGGCGCTGGTCCACAGCCCGGAGATCCTGTTCCTGGACGAGCCCACCATCGGGCTGGACGCGGTCTCCAAGCTGGCTGTGCGGGACTTCGTGAAGCGGCTGAACCGGGAGCGCGGGGTGACGGTGATCCTCACCACGCACGACATGGATGACATCGAGGCGCTCTGCTCGCGGGTGATCGTCATCGCGAACGGGACAATCCTCTCGGACGGCAGCCTGGAGCAGCTTCGGGCCGGCGTCACCCGGGAGCGGTGGCTCACAGTGGACCTGGACGACGCCGGCTCGACCATCGACGATCCGGACGCCGTGGTGATCCGGCAGGAGGACCGGCGGTTC
>JAJFMS010000461.1 GCA_020696885.1 Armatimonadota bacterium
GCGCCTGCCACCCGCTGCGGCTGGACGCGTAGTCGTACGCCGCGCGGGAGGTAACGAAGTGCGCTTCCGGGAAGTCTCGCAGCCCGCAAAGGTGGTCTGCGTGGAAGTGGGAGACGATCACCGTCCGGATGTCCCGCGGGGAGAGACCGAGGCGCGGGAGTTGCGCCACGACCGCCAGCTCCTTCCGCAGCCGGAGCGGCGTCATTGCCCGGTAGAGGCGGAACGGCAGCCGGCGCGTCTCCTCAAGCATGCGTGGCGCGTAGCCGGTGTCCCACAGCACCCAGCCGTGGCGCGGGTGCTCCAGCAGGGCCACCAGGCAGTGGCACTCCACCACGGACCAACGCCCGCCGCGGATCATCACCCCTTCCAGGTGCACGCAGTGGCCGGTGTCCAGCACGTGCATTCGCAGCGCGTTAGGCACGAGGCGCCTCCGTCTTCAGCGCCGCCAGGGTGCGGCGGATCCCCTCTTCCAGCGGCACCGCCGGCACGTAGCCCAGATCGCGCCGGGCAGCGGAGATGTCGTAGGTCTGCGTCCGGGCGAGGATCGTAACGGTGTACCGGGTCAGCAGCGGCTCCTTCCGCGTGAAGGCGGAGGCGGTCTCCATAAGCTGCGCGATGAGCAGCGCCTGGCCCAGGGAGATCCGCCGGAGCCGGGTGGAGAGGCCCACGTGGGCGAGGATCCGGCGGACCACCTCCCACAGCAGCACCGACTCGCCGTTGGTAATGGTGTAGGTGCCGCCGGCCGGGATGGCGGGCTCCAGCGCCAGCAGCACCGCCTGCGCGACGTTCTCCACGTAGGTGAGGTCGACCTGATTAGTCCCGTCGCCGATCTGCGGTAGGCGGCCGCGCCGCGCGGCGGCCAGGAGGCGCGGCACCAGCGACGTATCGCCGGGACCGAAGATCGCCTTGGGGCGCAAGATCACCGCTTCCTGCCCGGCATCGATCGCCTGCTGCACCAAGCCCTCCGCCAGCTTCTTGGTGGTTGAGTAGACCGAGAGCGACGAGCCGAGGCGGGGGACCGCCTCCGTGGCGTTCACCTGGTCCTGGCCGTGGAACGTCACGCTGGGCGACGAGATGTGGACCAGGCGCCACACCCCGTGTGTGGAACAGCCCTTCAGCACGTGCTCCGTGCCGCGGACGTTGCTCGCCAGGAACTCCGCGGGCTCGCCCCAGGGCGCGGAGAAGGCGCCGGCGTGGCACACGGCATCCATCCCCTGGCAGGCATCCACGACCACAGTCTGCTCTCGGAGGTCGCCGCGGCGGACCTCCACCCCGAGCTGCTCCAGTGCCGCGCAGGCCGCCGGGTTGCGGCCCAGCACCCGGACCGTATCGCCGCGCGCCAGGAGGGCGCGCACCACGCAGCCGCCCAGGAAGCCGGTCCCCCCAGTAACGAGCACCTTCACGAGCGCAGCCCCTGCGCCACGGCGCGGGCCAGCGGCGCGGGAAGCGGGGGGTCTTCGGCCCGCACCCGGTCCAGCAGCGCGGGCGGCACCTGGCCGTGGGTCTGCCAGAAGAGCACCGTCTTACGGTCGAGGCGTCCGGAGCGGGTGTCGTCCAGCAGCGCCGCGAACGCCTTGCCGCTGAAGTGGGCATCCAGCCGCAGCCCGAACCGCTCACACCCCTCGAGGATGGCGGCATCTACGCGCGCGTCCGCGGCGCCCAGCGGAATCCCCTCGTAGCGGCGATCGTAGGCTGGGGCCAGTGTCGCGAGCGGCGGGAGCGCTTCTCGCAACCGGGGCGAGGCAGCCCGCAGCAACCGGTGCGCGCGGGCCGGCGTGCCCAGGAAGGCCCGGGAGAGCTGCCAGCGGCGGTCCACCGTCTCCACCGCCAGCACCTCCGGCGAGAGGCCGCCCATGCGCAGCCCCATGCAGAGTCCCAGTACGGTGCCGGTAGAGGCGGTCGCGATGTAGATCACATCGGGAGACGGCGCCTCGCCGGTCCGCACCTGGCGCGCCAGCTCCAGCCCGGCGTCCACGTAGCCGAAGATGCCCTCCGTCGACGAGCCCCCCGGCGGCACCACCAGCACGCCCGGCGGCGGTCGCAGCCATCGGGTCAACGCGCCCGCGGTATAGAGCAGCTCTTGTTCCGCGCCCAGCATCGCTTGCAACTGCAAGAGCTGCGCTTCCTCCGGGTCCAGCGGCGTCGGCGCGTAAAACAGCCGCACGCCCAGTCCCGCTTCCCGGCCGTAGATCGCCGCGGCGGTGCAATGGTTGCTGCAGAGCCCGCCGATGGTCCAGAGCTCCCGGCAGCCGCGCTCTCGCCCGCGCCCCAGGATGAACTCGAACTTCCGCGCCTTGTTGCCGCCGTAGTGCGGCGAGGTGAGGTCGTCGCGCTTCACCAGCACTCGGCCGCCCAGGCCCGGCAGCGGCTGCACCGGCGTCGGCCGGGAGACCAGGGCGTGGAACGGCAGCAGCGGCGCCAGCTCCGGATACTCTTCCAACAGCGGCGGCATGGTGCGCGGCGGTGCGGAGATCACGACGCTGCCCCCGCCAGGGGCAACGGCCTGGACGCAGCGCCCGGGTCCTCAAGGCCGTTCCACTCGATGTCGTGGGTGGTGAACTCCGTAACGGTCATCCCCAGCGCCCGGGCGCGGCGACTGTAGCCCGCCAGGATCGGGAGCTGCACCAGCGACGGGCGGGGATCAGAGGCCGAGGAGAGCGCGTCTCGCGCGGTGAGCAGGTCCCGCAGCCACCGCAGCACCGAGCGCCCGTCACCACGGTTACTGCCGCCGTAGAGCAGCGTGGCCAGCGCCACCTGGCAACGGAGCCCCGCGGGCGCCATCGCCGGGCGGTTGTAAGGAAGCCCGTCCAGCACGGCGCGCCACGCAGCGGTGAACTCCGGCTCGTCGATGACCAGCGCCAGGCCCATCGTCGCGCGGGGGTTGCACTCCAGCAGCCAGAGCCCGGCAGCGTCTTCCATCAGGTCCAGCGAGAGCTGCCCGGTGAAGTGGGTGGCTTCCGCCAGACGCTGCGCGACCGCGAGCGAGGCGTCGCCTGGAATCGACTCGTAGAACACGCCGGCTCCCAGGCCCACGGTGTAGGGCGTGGTGTACGCGAGATGATACAGCACGCGACCTTCCCGGCAGAGGCTGTACGTGCAGGTCTGCCGCCCGTGGATGAACTGCTGATGGATCCACTCCCCGGCCAGGTCGACCTTCTGCGCCGCCGCACGACGCCGCTCCGGCGACCCGAGGAGCGGCGCCACGTGGCTGGAGAAGCGGGAGTAGACCCGCTTGAGGATCCCGTCGTGCTCGAAGTCGAGCGCCTCCAGGTCCGCAGCGTTCCGGACCAGCATGGTCGCCGGAACCCGGAGCCCCAGGCGCTCCGCCAGCCGGGCGCAGGAGTGCTTGTTGTGGAGGGAGTCCAGCACCTCCAATGACGGGAGGTAGGGCTCTAGAGCAGTCGCCAGGTCCTCACGCTCCGCGGCGAGGTGGTAGATCTCCTCGCAGGTGGGGATGAGCGCTTCGATCCCGTTGGCGGTTGCCAGCCGCCGGATCTCGGCGGCGCACTCCCGGCGCGCGAACCGCGGCGACGGAATCGGGAAGTCCGCCTCTACCGCCCGGCTGGCTTCCCCCAGCGCCGGCCGGAGGCTGTCCGCGGAATAGACCCGGTAGCCCGCGCGGTGAAGCACTCGCGCCAGCACCACGCACACCGGGGCGCGGCTTCCGGTGATGAGGACTCCGGGCCCGCGCCTCGGGCGGTCCGTCTCCGACTCCACGCTGGGCTGCTCCACGCGCACAGCTTCGGGAGCGCGGATGGGATTCCCTTCCGAGTACCGGGTGGGCGGTGACTGTGCGTCCATGGGACAATCGACGCAGGACGATCCGCCCGCGCGAGCCAACAGCATGCGCGTGAGCCCGCTGGGCTCCGATCACGGAGGATGACGATGGCTACTGACGAACGGCGCCGGCGACGAGACACGGGCCGCGCCCTCGCGGACGAGCTCACCGCTCTCCAGCGCAGCTACCTGATGGCCCAGGTAGAGGGCGTCGCCACGCTGGCGGATGCGGCCCGCGACTTCCTGAACCGCATCGCGGACGAAGAGCCGCTCTCGAACGCGGCCACCTGGGGCGACGCGATCCGCGACACGCCGGACACCGTGATCGACGCGACGCTGGACGCGAGCACCCGGCTAAGTGAGATTCCGAAGCGCATGGCGGAGACGTTCCGCTCCGAGCTCAAGTCGGACCGCCCCGCCAGGACCCGCAGCGCCGGCCGGCGCGCGGGCTCGACCCCGGAACACGAGATCGTAGCCGAGGCGCGCGCCCACCTCCGCGGCATCCCCGGCGCCGCCGCGCTCCTGGGCGGACTGGTAGACAACGTCAGCCTGCGCACCGGCTTCGAGCGGGAGACCGTGCGCACCGTGATCCTGCGGCACTTCGTGAGCAACGGGACCGTGGTCCGCGATCGCCCGGCGCCCGGCGGCGAAGAGGAAGCGGGCGATCCGGCGCTGGCGCGGATGGAGCGAACCCTCACCGTGCTGGGCTATACGGACCTGCGCCGGGATTGCGCCCTCGCGGCCTTTCCCGGGTTGG
>JAJFMS010000462.1 GCA_020696885.1 Armatimonadota bacterium
AGCAGTTCAGCTCGAAATCAAGCTCATGGCCGGTGGAGAGGTAGGAGATCGGCGACTCCTTGCCGGCGGAGCTGTTGTCCTTCTGTAACCCTCCGAACGGCAGGTAGTTGAAGTGCGCCTGGTGGTTTCCGTCGCTATCCACGATCAGGCGCGTGGACCCCAGGTGATCCGGGATGACGAAGAAGGTCCGGCCGCTGCGGACGTAGACTACCAGGCTCGTGCCGCTGTAGATGTACTGGGTCTCCTCCGCCGGTGCCGCGGTGCATTCCAACAGGGGCTGCGCCGCCAGCCCATGGGTGTACAGCTTTTTCTGGCTTTGCCATTGCTTCAAGACCCGCTTGCCGGCGGCGTCGTAGCGGAGTTGGAGGGTGCCGCCGTAGGTTTCCACGCTGTCCGGGACGGATCGGTTCCCGCCGTACTGAATGGCGCGGTGCGGCCCAAAGCTCGTGAGGCGCCCGCTCCGGTCGTGGGTGAGGGGCTGCGTGGGCTGGCCGAGGTCCGTGAAGGTGTCCAGCCGGTTGGACTGCTGCTGGTACACCGGTGTGTACGGAGCGGCGCCCTCCTTGCGGGCCGGGAGGTTGCCGTTGGGATCGATCTGGAGCGGCTCGCCGTTGGGGGCGGTCAATTCCCAGAGCGGCACCTTCTCCAGGCCGGGGCCGGCTTCCGTGGTCGCCTTCACCAGGCGGTTCAGGTAGTTGTACTCAAACCGGTACCGGTGCCCGCGGGGCGTGGCGCGGGAGGGGGCGAAGGTGATTGAGTTGAGGCCGGCTCCGGCGCTGCCCTGCCCGTATTCCAGTGTCTCCTGGAGGAAGCGATCTCCGTTGGCGCCCGTGTACTCGATGTCGACCAGGTTGGCGTACTGGTCGTACCGGAACTGGCCCCGGATGCGCCTGTTGTTGAGCATCTCGCTCGCCACGGTGCCGTCCAGGTTGTATTCGTAGCTGGCGAAGCGGTCCTGTTGGGCTTCCTCGCCCAGACGGCACATCAACCCGGCAGGGTTCGGCAGCGACCACACGGTGCGGGAGCCGGCGCCGGGGTAGTGGACCCCGGAGGCCCGACCGAGGGCGTCGTATTCGTAGCGGGTAACCCGGGGCTGGTTGTCGAAGGCGGAGACGCGCTGCTCCACCTGCATCACGCGCCCCCGCGGGTCGTAGAGGTAGCGCTCCGTGGCGATCTGTCCATCCGCGCTGCGTTCCTGAACCTCCCGCAGCCGCCCGTTGGCGTTCGACACGGCGGCGCCGGCGGGGCTGGAGACGTCCGTATCGTAGAACCAGCGCGTGGTCCACGTGGAGGTCGCCTCCCGGCTCGGCCAGGTCCGGTCCGTATTGATCGCCGCCTGCATCGGGGCGTCTTCCCACCTCCGCTCGCTATAGCCCGCTTCCACCGGGCGGCCGGCGAGGTCGTAGCAGCGGTAGTAGAAGCGCGGCGGCGTCCCGGAGATGCTCGCCTGGGTAAGGAAGCAGCGGAGCCGGCCGGCGAGATCGTACAGGCGGAGGTCGGCGCCGGTATCCGCGTCTCGATAGGTGATCACCTGGCCGAGGAAGTTGAGGAACGTCAGCGTCTCGGGATACCCGGGAGGTCCGGTGCGATAACGATTGGGCGGATAGGTGTACTGATAGAGATACCCGTCCGCAGTACGCTCGGAGCGGTAGGTGGAGATCGACTTCTCCGTTCCCGCCCCGGTGGCTCGCGCAATGAGGCTGCCGAACCGATCGAAGACCTCCACCTGGGCGGAGACGCCCGCCGGGCCGGCGGGGAGGTAGCGGGTCTCGGTGCGGTAGTCTTCCGTGCGCGGGATCCCGACCCGATCGAACACCCAGCGGGCATCTGCGCTGCGGGTATAGTCGATCCGCACGTTCTTGAGACTGCGGGGAGCAAACCGCTTCCCGGGACGGGTGGTCTCCACCACCCGCGCCAGAGGACTACTCTCGCGCACCACGCGGGTGCAGGCGTACTCCGCGTCCTCTTTCACGGCCGGGTCGGTGAAAATCCGATCGTAGTAGCGTGAGACGGCCCCGGTGAGCCGGCCGCTGTCCCAGTCGTAGGTTGCCACCAGTCCCGGTTGGTAGCGCGCCGTCCATTCCACGGGGATCGGCTGGGTAGTCACCGCCGCCTGGCCCCAACCGTCATACACGGTCTGCGCAGCGATCAGTGGGGAGCCGTTGGGGTGCTGGCCCACGGCCTGGATCGGTCGGCCCAGGCCGTCCGTGTAACCCAACGACAGGATGGGGGAGTAGGCTTCGTACACCTCCCGCACGCGGACCGGATCGGAGCCGGGGCGAGCGCTGAGGCAACCGTTTCCGGGCGATTGGACGTCCTGGCTCAACAGCAGTTGCAAGCCCACGAACACCATCAACCGGGGACCGATGGACAGGATCAGGAATTCGTCGCTTCCTGTGGCGCCCGTGAACCCGCCGTTCCCCTTGGGATCGAGCAGGCGAATGGATTCCTGGGAGATCTCGATGAGCGCGGAGCCGAACGACACGTTCAGGCATTGCCGGGGCGCCGGGGAGTAGCGGAACCGCACGGCATAACCGGTCGGCCCGACGCCCACCGCCCTCCCGGCAAAGCTGGTGGCCTGGAAGAGCAGGATGCGGTCCTTATCTTTGAGCGGCGCCGGCTCGGCTGCGACGTATCGTCCGCCGTCCTGGGCCGTAATCGTCAGCGTCGTGTCCGGCCAGGCTTCCGTGGGACCGCCCTCGCCGCGCAGCGCCTTCGCCAGGTTGGAGACCGGTCGGTGGAAGTGGAGCGCCAGCAGCCGCTCGCCGGGGCCGATCTCCGCCACCAGGTTCTGGCGCTCGTCGTAGAGCCGGCGGCTGACGGTGCCGTGCCCGTCAATCCGCGTGATCGGCAGCCCGAACACCGGGTCCCGCACCGTCACCGCCAGCTTCGCGTCCACCGGACCGAAGTAGAAGCAGTCGATGAGCCCGTTGCACTTCACGGTGGGAGGCTCGTTGCGGGCGGGCGCCGCCACGGTGTGCTCCACCCAGCGCCAGCCGGGCGCCGGCGGAATCGCTCGCTGGTTCGGCCCGAACCCGATGAGCGCTCCGGGTCCCTGCTCGCACAGAATCCACGCGCCCACCTGGTACGCAATTCCCGGGCGCGGCGCGAACTGCTGCGGCGTAACGGAGGCACTGCCGCCGGCGATGCAGCCGGGTCCGGTATGGAACCGGCCCGCCGGCTCACTGTCGCGGGTAATCGCCCAACCCGCCCGGCTCTCCGTGGGGCCGAACCCCAGGTAACCCGCCTGGTTGCCGGCGACACTGGCGCCGGCAATGGTGGCGATCGCATTGTGGCGGGCGGAATCGAACACGGTGGAGAGGACGTTGCCTTCCACATCCGCGGTCTCCCGGGCCCATCCCTCCGGAGTGCGTGCGGTCACCTGCTCGGAGCGCCGCCAGTGAGCCTCCGGCGGGGTGCCGGCGGCGGGAAGCTCGCTCACCGTATGATCCAGCGAATGATACGTGGCATTGGAAGCCCAGACCGGGTACCCCAACCCGCGCCAGGCGCCGGGAGTGGGTGCGGCCGCGGGGCGCACCTGCGTCCACTGTGAGCCGCTGGCCGCAACCGTCAGCGTGCCTTCGGTGACTACCGATCCCAGCGCCGCCGTGATGTTGTTCTGGCGCTCCAACTCCGGGTAATAACTCCAGGCGTAGAGGTAGCGGGTAGATCGCGTCTCTTCACGTCCGGTCACGTCCTTGCGGCTGGAGGAGACGCGTGCCGGTAGGCCCTTTCCGTTCGGCTCGTAGGCCAGCGATACGGCCTGGCGCATCCCGTCCTGCACCGTCTCCAGGGCCGTGACTACCGGGAAGTACGCCTTCTCGTTCCGGACGAGGGTCAGTTCCTGCACACGCCACGTGCGCTTCTCGGAGCTGTCCTCCTCCAGGGCGCCGTTGTTGTTGCGCAGCGTGCGCGAGTAGTACGGCACCCCCAGCGTGATGGCCGGGTACTGCGGGGCGTTGCTCTCCCCCGGCGCGTACGGAGCGTCGCCACCGGTGTAGAAATAATGCTCGGACCGGCCATTACGGGTGTCCGGGCCCTCGGAGGCGCCGCTGTAGGTGACGGTGGCTTTATTGAACACGCCGCCTTCGCCGGAAGGGGTGGGAACTCCGCCCTCGAAGTTGTAGTGCGTGTACACGATGCTCTGGCCGTCGTCCACCGCCTCGCGTTCGGCCACGTAGGTGGTTCGGGGCCCGAACAGCTGCTGATCGATGACGCGGTACAGGCGCAGGCTGGTAGCGCGCGCGAGGCTGGGTCCGTGGAATGTGAGGAACGACTCCGCACCCACCAGCACCGAGGGCTCGCCGTCGTGGTGCGTCATCGGCTCGCCGTCCCGCAGCCGGAATGGCTGCTCGAACAGGCCGCCGTTCTTGAAGAGGCGCACCCAGTCCGTGATGAGCGGGTAACCCGGCGGGTTTATCGGCTTGATGTTCCAGCCCACGCTGTACGTCACGAAACTGCCGGCGATGCGCGTCCGCGGTCCCTGGATCTTCAGGCTTTCGAACGGATGATCTTCTTCGTCCAGCGGCAGCGCGATCTCCCAATCCAGGGGAATGGCCAGGAACATCTCCGCCAGCGAAAGATAGCTCCACTGCTTCTCCCAGGCCGTCGGGTTGCCGTCTTTATAGTCCGGGAGGCGCTCTTCCCAGCGCTCGGCGCCGGGATTCCACTCGTGGTATCGGGCGTAACCGTCTCTTGTAACGGAGAAGGAGTCCAGGCCGATGTAGTTGTTGTTCAGGCTGTCATGATCGAATTCTTGCCGGTGCCAGCTGCTGCCCACGAAGCGGAAGGCATGCCGCTTGTTCTGGCCGACGGCAAACATCGTCGGCGGCGCATGGTCTACCAGGACCATGCTTCCCGCCACTACGGCCCGTGCCCGGTAGTCGGACCCCCGGTTCCACACGTCGAAGAGCGCCACCTCGGGGTCGAGTAGCTGTCCGTGATCTTCCCAGCGGTAAATAAACGCCCGGTGATGGTCCGTGCTCGGGATCACGGGCGGGTCTTCCCGGAAGAACGACCGCACCACGGCAAAGCCATCTCCCAGCTCCACGCTGAGCTCGCGCTGCTTGACCAGCGCATTCCTATCCCAGAGCGGCGGGCCGCCGCCCCGTTGGGCCTCCACCCAGTCGCCGCCGTGGTTCAGTCGCATGAGGCTCCACATCGCGAAGCCTTCCGATGGCGCGCCGATAAAGAACAGCGTGTCCCGATCCGCAGCCATCGCGAACGTCGGCTCATGCATGGGGGGGAAGTGCCATTCCGCATCCCGTTCTCGCCAACCGGTGCCGTCCCGGCTGAAGCGCCGGAGTAGTCCCTGGGACGGGAGGAGCCAGGCAAAGAAGCGGTCGCCGATGGCGCTGATGCCCTGGTCGACCGGCACATCGAACGTGGAGCGGACCCACGCGCCCGTTTTGGTCTGGCTGCGGGTGAAGAGCTGCAGCGAATCCCGCTGCCCAGGTACCCGCAGGGCAAAGAAGTCGGAGCGCGTCTCCACCGTCGCCGCGCGATCCGGGGTGACGTTGAACGGCCCGACAGTCTCGGTGATCCACTTCCCAGCCCAGGTGTAGACGCTGAGGTGCATCTTGCCGGGGTTCCCGGCGGCGCCCTGCCAGAGCACCACCACGTAGTCCGGACCGAAGTAGGTCCACGGGTGATCCCAGGAGCCCTCGGGGCGCTGGATTTCGAGCTCGCGCAGCGTTCCTTCCAGCGCGACCTCTCGGAAGCGGTACTGAACGCTGCCGCCGGTGGGGAGGGTGTGGGACCGCAGGGCGCCGTAGACCGCTCCCCGATCTCCATTGAACAGCCGGCTCCGGTAGTGGAGCCCTGCGCCTACGCCGTCCTCTCCGCGCTCCCCGAAATAGGCGAAGGCGTGTCCCGCATCCAGCGGTGCGCCAGCGGGATCGTAGGCGCGCACCTCCGTCAGTAACCGCTTGCGCAGTTCCTCTTGTCCGATGGAGCGGTACTCCAGTCGCACGGTGCGCGCCTTCACCCCGCCTTCCGTGAACACGTCCAGCGCAGCGAGGTAGGTAGTGTCCAGGCGTTCCTGATGTCCGTCAGCGCCCGGAGGCCCTCCTTCTTCCCAACGCTGGTACTCCCACCGGTCCTTCTCCTGGTACCGCAGCTCCACCCGGTCGTGATGGGGGCCGGTAACACGGACAAGTCGGCACGCGGCGGTGAACTGCTGCCGGTGATCGCCCCGGTTGCCCACGGGATAGGTGGTCTGCTCGTAGGCGTAGAGCACGCGGTCCTCGTAGCAGTTCTCCCGGCAGCTCAGGTTCCAGACCGCGGCGTGCTGGCGCTGACCGTCGCCGGAGGAGCTGACACCGATCCAGTTTCCCCACACCACGCTCCATTCCACGGCTCGCGCGCCCCCGAAAGGCGTCTTCTCGTTTCCCCCGTAGAACGACCGGTCGCCATTCTCTCGGATTACGGTCCACAGCTCGAACTCCGGTTGAAAACGAATCTTCCAGAACGGCGCGTTGCGGGAGAAGTAGATCTCGCCGTCCCCGTCGGTCCCACCGAACACGAGCGAGGAGCCGCCCTCCGGCGTGATCAGCAGATACCCGTCGTTATCCGTGGCGACGTCGCCGCGCGGATCCCGGAGGATGCGTTCGCCCAGCAGCGACCATCCCAGGCCTACCGGTCCGGTTGGCGCTTCGAGGTTCCAGATGTCGGTGCCGTCGATCGTGCTGTTATAGTGGAGCGTGACCTGCGCTCCCACCCCCCGCAGCTCGGTCACCCCCGCAAGGGGCAGGGAGAAGGTGACCGTTCCACTGGCCAGGTCCACGTTCCCGGAAGGGGAGGCCCCCGGTTTCATGGTTCCGTTCGGACTGCTGGGCATCAAGGGACCTCACTGGCGATCGGGTGCTGCTCGAACTACCAGCCTGTTGCCATACAAGGGGCCGATCTCCTTTAGACACACCCTAAAGATCCACCAATTGATTGATATGCGGCTTAAGATACACATGATTGCTAGGTAGGGTGGCGAGGGGGAGTTTGATTGGAGTGATGGTGCAGTGGGGACATGGAGCATTGGAGTAAAGGAGTAGCGGAGTATTGGGCTACCGGTGCGGCCTAACGGCCGCGTTCTCCATTACTTCATCACTCCCGCAGACTAAGGAT
>JAJFMS010000463.1 GCA_020696885.1 Armatimonadota bacterium
ATGGCGCGTTCGATGACAATCCCCGCTCTCGTGAGCCAGACTCGCCGCTCCCGAAGGAGGTCGCTGTGATCGAACGGCGCACGAGACGGCTGCCTACGGCGTACTGGCGTAGGGGCCCCCTTTAGGGGCGTTCCGTGGGTTAGGCAGACTGTTCGCGGCCTGCCGGACGCTGGGGAACAGGCGACGAAGCTTACGGCTCCTTCACGTCCAGGATCTGGTCCGCCTTGATCGTCTTCAGGACCTGCTCCCGACCCGACGGCCATCTGATGCGGATCTCCTCCGCTTTCGAGGCGGCTCCCAGCCCGAAGTGGACCCGCTGATCGTGGGCGGAGAGGAAGCTCCCGTCGGTCCGGGCCTCTCGCACTTGGGTACGCCCACCGCTCAACAGCTCCACCCGCGCGCCGATCCCCATCCGGTTGCTCCGGGTCCCTTCCAGGCGCAGCGCCAGCCAGTGTGCCGGCGTCGTGGATTCGTTGTGGAGGAGGAGTGGCGCACCCTGGAGGTCGGCGGCCAGGAGATCGATCCGCCCGTCGTTGTCGAAGTCGCCGGCGGCCAGTCCCCGGCCGACGATCCGCTTACGGAAGTCCGGGCCGACCTGGTCGCTGATCTCCTGGAAGCGCCCGTCCCCTACGTTCAGGAAGAGCTGCGAAGGCTGAGGATACGAGATGTTCGGGTCTACCTGCTGGACCAGGTCCCGTACGTGGCCATTGACCATGGCCAGATCGTGTAGCCCATCGTTGTCCACGTCGACGAACTTGGCGCCGAAGGTAACCCACTTCGAACGTCCCGACGAAGAGGTCCAGGTGACCATCTCCGTCGTAGTCGCCAAAGTCGATCCCCATCCCGCCCTGCCGGCCGCCTTCCTCGTTGAACGCGGTGCCGGTCTCCATGCCTACGCTGCGGAAACGGCCTTTCCCATCGTTCTCGAAGAAATCCTGGGCCATCTCGTCATTCGCCACGTACAGGTCGTCGTCCCCGTCGCCGTCGGCATCCGCAAAGGCCACGCCCAGTGCTTTGCCATTGGCAGCCAGCAGCCCCGCTGCGCGTGTCGCGTCCTGGAAGCGGCCACCGCCCATGCTCAGGAACAGCACCCCCTTCTGGGCTTCGTAGGCCATCGGGCCCAGGGGCAGGCGGACGCCGCGTACGGTCATCCACTCCGGCATACCGGGAGCAAACCGGACATAGCAGCCCACGTAGAGGTCCAGGCGGCCATCCCGGTTCACGTCCGCGAAGGCGGCGCTGGAGGCCCACCGGCGGAGTTGCACCCCGGAGCGGTCCGTCACATCGGTGAACGTCCCATTCCCGTTGTTGCGGAGGAGGGCCGTCCGGTCGCAGGCGGTCAGGAACAGGTCCACCCAGCCGTCATTGTCGTAGTCCCCCGTGGCACAGCCGTTCCACCGCGCCTCCGGCACCGTAAGCTTCGCCTTCGCCGTGACGTTGGTGAAACCGCGCCCCTGCTCGTTGTGGTACAGGGCGGGATGGGGGAGGCTGGTACACACCACGTCCTGCCAGCCGTCCCGATCATAGTCGAGGAAACCGGCGCCGGCGCCGGTGGTCACTTTCAAGATGTTGAGCGGCGGACTGCCGCCCGGGGTGTAACGGAAGTCCAGCCCCATTGATCCGGCCACGTCCCGGAACCGTACCGTGGTGGGAGACGCGGACGCCGCTGCTGACGGAGACGCTGCGGGGCCGGGGGATTGGCGGCACCCGCCCGCCAGCAGCGAGGCGACCAGGAGCAGTGCCGCAACTTGGAGCGATGAGGAAAGGCGCATCACGGGGAGTGGGGGACGGGCGTGGGGTCCGCTGCAATCTGCTGCGCCAGCCGGCGAGCTTCGGGTTGGTTCGGGTCCTGGCGGAGGACCCGTTCGACCTGCGGACGTGCCAGATCGGGCCGTTTACTCTTCAGGTAAAAACCCGCGAGACGGAGGCGCGCCTCCAGGTTGTCGGGCGCAGCCCACACCTGGTACTCCAGGTGGCGGCCGACGTCGTCCAGCGAGTTGAGCCTCCGGAACTGGCTCATCGCCTCTTCCGCACGCTGGGTCTGGCCCACGGAGCGCGCGTAAAGTGCCAGATCGTAGAAGGAGTTCTGGTGCAGCGGGTTCTCCCGGGTGTTCCGCTCCAGCTCCTGGATCGCCTCGTCCGTACGGTCCAACTTCCGCAGGAGCTTGGCGAGAAAGTAGCGCGCCTCGTAGGGCTGCTCGGACCGGCTGGCGGCCTCCCGCAGTGCCGCTTCAGCTTCCGCGGCGTGGCCGCGTGGATCCACCACCAGCAGCGCTCTCCCCAGCCAGAAGTGTCCCCGGGAACCCTCGGGGGCGAGTTTCACCGCCCGACGCGCCTCGGCAGCGGCTTCCTCGGCCCGGCCGAGGCGGAAGAGGATCTCTGCGAGACGGCCGGCCGCCTCCGCATTGCCCGGCGCCGCCACCGCCGCACGCCGGTAGAACCGCTCGGCCACGGAGAACCGCCCGTCGCCCGTGGCCAGCGCTCCCAGGCGGACCAGGGCGGGAACGTGCTTCGGCTCCTGGCGAATCAGTGCCTCGTAGTTGTCGTACGCCTCGTTGGTCCGTCCGGCGCGCTCGTGGACCCGGCCCAACCACCAGCGCGCCTCAACGTTCTCACGGTCCAGCGTGTTCAACACCACCTGAAGGTGTGCATAGGCTTCCGTGGTCTTGCCCAGTTCATAGAGCGCCCGGGCCAACAGCACCCGCACGGGCCCGTTCTCGGGATGGCGCTCCGAGACCGGAGAGAGGACCCCCGCGGCGTCCGCGGGCCGCCCGGCAGACAGATAGGCCCGCGCCAACCCCTCCGCAGCCTCGATCGAATCGGGGTGCCCTGCGGCGTACCGCTCCAGCCCCTCGACCGGTCCCCGCTGGAGCCACGCCAGCGTGAGCGTCTCCTTCCAGGTATAGCCGCCCACGAGCAGCACCACCCCCGCCACGACCAGCAGCAGGCGGAGACGTGGAGAGGCGGGCCGCGAAGTTGAGGTTAGGGGTGCGGGAGGCTTGCGCCCGTTGCGGGCCTTTGAGCCGGGCTTCATGTTCATTCGATACGTGCGGTTGGCACCACCCAGTTGCTACCGGGCGAGCGGCAGTCCTGCCTGCAGCAAGGGGGCCGCGTTCCGGGTCAGAAAAAAGCCCGGGAGCCCCGCAGCGGGGCTCCCGGACGCTCGAAACACGGTCAGGCGCGCTGGATTAGCGCGCGATCAGGATCGAAGTGTTGTAGTAAGTGTGGTTCGTGTCGGCGTTGAAGACGTTCTGGAACATCATGCGGTCCCAGCGGTCCGCCTTCACGTGCCCATCCAGGTAGAGGTAGTTGACCATCTCGCTGTGGCGGGCGCCGTAGGCGTAGTTCCTGGCCTGGTACTGGGCGATGTCGCGGGGCCAGAAGCCGCCGTTGTAGTCCGCCCACCGGTTGTTGCTGTCCCACATGGCAAGCTGCTGCGCCGGCGCCACGCACGCCGACTCGGTGGCGGCGAAACCGTTGAGGCCCGTGGTTCCCACGCCGTTGTAGATGCCCATGTAGTTGTAGTTGTAGCTCATGATGTACGTGCGCCCGCCTGCGCCCACGCCGTTATACGGCTGGGTGCCGGAGCCGCAGAGAGACGGCGTGTTGATGTTCGACGCCTTCTGCGAGTCGCTGGGGCAGGTGAAGAGCTGAGTGTTCTTCACGTACGGCTGCAGGGAGTTGGCAACCGTCCCACCGTAGGAGGTGCGGGTGGTCTCGACGTTGCAGTCTCCGGTCGATGGCGTGGGATTGTTGATCGGGTACATCTGATCGTAATCCGCCGTGTACATGTTGAACGCCGTACCCATCTGCTTCAGGTTGCTCTTGCACTGGGTGCCTCGTGCTGCCTCTCGGGCGCGCGCGAACACCGGGAACAGGATTGCAGCCAAAATTGCGATGATAGCAATAACCACAAGCAGTTCGATTAGGGTGAAACCCTTTCTCTTCATCTCGTTCTCCATTGAGGATCGCCGGCAACCCCATAGTTGCTTGGCATAGGATGGAATGATCACAGTGTGGCTGTCCCGTCCTCGCACAGGAACAAGCCTAAGCCAATCATTTGTAGGCAACCCTGAAAACTCCTGCAAGAACGTGCATTTTTCTCAGTCATTCCTGCTTTGGCTCGTTACTCACGAGTGTTCTCCCTAGCCAACGCGACGCCAACGCGACAAACGCGGCGCCACCGGCGCCTCGACAGGCTTCCACGACTACTTGGAAAGGGATCAAGCCCGAATGGATGGCGAGCTACCGTTCGAGGCTCACCGCGTTGGCGCCGCGGAAAACGGTTTGGGGCGTCGTTTCCGGTCCCTGCGGACGTGGATACGGGCCGCTCGGTGCAGGAGCGGCCCGTATGTATAAGCGCCGATATGGAGCGGATCGACGGCGACTAAGCAGCCTGCTTCCGCCAGGAATACGCCGGCTGTCCCGTACCCAACTCGCCCGCGAGAGTCTCGAGCTTTGCTACTCGCTCCCCGGTGCTTGGATGCGTGCTAAACAGGGAGGCAAACGCCTGGCCGCGCAGCGGGTTCACGATGAACATGTGCGCCGTGGCCGGATCCGCATGTCCGGGATACGTCGCCACCCCACGCTCCAGCTTCTGCAGCGCCGAGGCGAGTGCCAGCGGGCGTCCGGAGATCTCGGAGCCGGTGCGGTCCGCCTCGAACTCGCGGCTGCGGGAGATGGCAAGCTGCAGGATCATCGCCGCGAAGGGCGCGAGCACCGCCATCGCCAGCAGCGCCAGTGGATTCGGGCCTTCGTCGTCGTGGTGCCGGCTGCCGCCGAGGAGGACGGACCATTGGGCCATATTCGCCAGCATCGTGATGGCGCCTGCGAACGTGGCGGCGACCGTACTGATCAACGTGTCCCGGTTCTTGATGTGCGCCAGCTCGTGAGCGACGACTCCCTCCACCTCCTCGCGGTCCAGGATGCGCAGCAGCCCCTCATTGACGGCTACCGCGGCATGCGCGGGGTCGCGACCCGTAGCGAAGGCGTTCGGCGTGGGGTCCGGGATCACGTAGAGCGCCGGCACCGGCAGGTTGGCGCGCTCGCAAAGGCGCGTCACCATGCGGTACAGGTCCGGGGCCTCCGTGGACGTCACGGGCCGGGCCTTGTACATCGCCAGCACCATCTTGTCCGAGAACCAGTAGGAGCCCACATTCATCGCGATCGCCAC
>JAJFMS010000464.1 GCA_020696885.1 Armatimonadota bacterium
AAGTAACCGATGAAACAAATCCCACTGATTGTTCTTACGGTCGCGCTCCTCGCCCTCGCGTCGTCACCTGCCCTCGCACAGGAAGAGGAAGCCGGGCACGTGCACGGCCCGGACGGACGTCACATCGCCGTCGCTAGCACGTTCGGTCCCGCTGCGGGGAAGAGCATCCTCTCCCATCACGACCTGCGGATCACCGACACCAGCAAGTACAGCCTGACCAAAGAAGGGGCGCTGGTGGAAGGCTGCGACGTGCATTCGGTGGTTCACCGTAAAGGTGACCCGAAGGCCGTTATCCACAAAGAGCACAACTCCTATGAGCCCGAGAACGGCGTCTACGGCTCCCACATGGTCTACAAGGAGCCGGGTGAATACGAGATCACTGAGAACGTCACCCTACCGAACGGGAAGAAATACACCCTGACGTTCCCGATCTGGGTTCCAGGTCCACCTGCTGCCACAGCGTCCGGGGAGGCCGGCGTCTCCCCGTTGGTGCTGGGGATCGGGCTGCTGGCGGCTCTGTTGCTGATGCTCGGGGCCTTCCTGCTGGGGCGCCGCAGCGGACGCCATACCGCAGCGAACCTGTCGCTGCTGGCGCTCCTGCTGGGACTGCTCCCCTCGGCTGCGGCACGGGCACAGGAAGCGGAAGGTGAGGCCGGGCACATGCACGGCCCGGACGGCCGACACATCGCCGTCGCGGAGACGTTCGGCGGGAAGGCCGGTGATCCGCTCCGAGCGTTCTTGGGACCAAACGGCGAGATCGAGGCGTTCCAGACCCAGGACCAGTATCGCTTCCGGCTCTCAATCGAGAATGAAGAGCTGGCTCCGCCGGATCCGGACGTGGTCAATCTGGACGCCACCGCAGCACAGGCGATCGACCTCCGCGTGGCGCCGGCAGCTTCGAAGCCGCTGGCCGGGGGACTCTCCGCCACGGGCCAGGTGCGTCCCAACCCGAACGGGCTGATCACCGTCAACTCGCGCGTTAGTGGACGGCTGCTCCGCGTGGACGTAACACCGGGCCAGCGGATCGCGCCCGGGCACGTAGTCGCGGTCATCGACAGCACGGAGGTGGCGGAAGCACAGGCGGGACTTACCCGGGCTCGCTCTGAACAGCGGCAAGCGGAGGCGGCCCGGGGCCGGGCGCGGGCCGAGGTCCGCCAGGCTACTTCCCAGGTCGGTGAGGCGGAAGCAGCGCTGGAGCGGGTGCGTGCCCAGCGGGCGGAAGCCCTGGCCGAAGTGGAGCGAGCGCGAGCCGACCACGACGTGGCCCGTGGAAAGGTGGAGAACGCCAGGAAGACCCTCGCGCGACAGCAGAGCCTCGCTGCCGCCGGGGCGTTCGCGCAGGGACCGGTGGAAACCGCTCGGTCCGCGCAGGCGGCAGCCGAGGGTGAGTTGCGAGAGGCGCAGACCGCTCTCGCGGCGCAGGAGGCGCAGCTCTGGCGACTGGAGCAGGGCCTTAAGGCGGGGGTGGTCGCTCGAAGGGAGCTGGACGCGGCGCAAGCAGCGGCAGCGCAAGGTCGGACCCGCGTCACCACGGCGGAGCGGCAGTTGGAGATCGCCCGCACAGCACTCAGCCGGGAGGAGCGGATCCAACGCGAGAGCCTCCGCGACGCCCGCGAGGTGCAGACCGCCCAGGCGGACGTGGAGGCGGCACAGCTAGGCGTCCGCTCCACCGACGCGGCGGTCACCCGGCAGCAGAAGGCTGTGGAAGCCGCCGAGGCGTTGATCTCCGTCCAGGGACGAGCCATTGAGACGGCGCGGGCGCAGTTGGAAGCCACCCGCAGCGAGGTCCGAGCTGCCGATGCGGCGGCGGCAGGGGCGCAGCAGGCGGTGCGCTCCGCGCTGGACCGGCTGCAGCTCCTCGGCGTCACCGCCAGCAGCGGAAACCAGGTCACCATTAAAGCGGCGATCGGCGGCGAGGTGGAGACCCGGCCCGTGAACGTCGGGCAGTCCGTAGCGGCGGGCGAAGTCCTCTGCACGATCCTCAACACGAGCTCCGTGTGGATCGAGAGTGACGTGTTCGAGAAGGACCTCCACCGGGTGCGCGTGGGCCAACAGGTGGCGATCACTGCCGACGCGGTTCCCGGCCGCTCCTTCGGTGGCACCATCACCTACATCGGCGGCGAGGTGAACCCCCAGACCCGCGCCGTGCGCGTGCGCACCGTGGTCGCAAACCCCCGTGAGGTCTTGAAGCCGAACATGTTCGTCCGCGTGATCATCGCGTCCGGAAGCGGGAGTGCCGTGGTCATCCCGGCGGCGGCGCTCCAGGAGCACGGCGGCGAGCGGGTGGTGTTCATCAAGCAGTCGGAGGATGCGTACAAGCGGACGGTGGTGAAAGTCGGTCCCACGCTGGGCGACCAGGTGGTGATCGAGTCCGGCGTGAAGGCGGGCGACCCGGTGGTGGTCCAGGGCGCGTACCAGCTCCTCGCCAAGGTGAGGAAGTAGCATCATGCTGAACCGCGTCATCGAGTTCAGCATCCGCTACCGGGTGCTGGTGGTCTGCGCCGCGCTGCTGTTCCTGATCTACGGCAGTGGTGTGGCCGCCCGGATGCCGGTAGACGTGCTGCCGGACCTCAACCGCCCGGTGGTCACGATCCTCACGGAGGCGCACGGCCTCGCCCCGGAAGAGACGGAGGCCCTGGTCACGTTCCCGGTCGAGACGATGATGAACGGGGCCAGCGGCGTGCAGCGGGTGCGCTCCGCCTCCAGCGCGGGTCTCTCCATTGTCTGGGTGGAGTTCGGCTGGGAGACGGATGTATTCCGCGCCCGCCAGATCGTGAACGAGAAGCTCCAGCTGGCCCAGGCGCGGCTCCCCGAGGACATGACCTCTTCCCTGGGGCCGATCTCCTCCATCATGGGCGAGATCCTGCTGATCTCCCTCTCCAGCAAGGACGGCACCACGTCGCCGCTGGAAGTCCGCTCCCTCGCGGATTGGGTCGTGCGGCAGCGCCTGCTGGGCGTACCGGGCGTCTCCCAGGTGGTCTCGATCGGCGGCGGCACGATGCAGTACCAGGTGCTGACCAACCCCGCCCGCCTCCAGCAGTACGGGGTGACGCTGGCAGAGGTGCTCCACGCCGCGAAGGGCTCGAACCAGAACACCACCGGCGGCTTCCTGCAGAGCGGCGCCCAGGAAGCGGTGGTCCGCATCATGGGGCGTGCCCGCTCCGTGGAAGACATCGCGCAGACCGTCGTGACCGTCCGCCGTGGGCTGCCGATCACCATTGGGCAGGTCGCGGAGGTGAAGCTCGGCAAGCCGCTGGCTCGGGGCGACGCCAGCGTAAGCGCGGAGCCCGCCGTGATCCTCTCCATCCAGAAGCAGCCGAACGCGAACACGCTGGAGCTGACGAAGACCCTCGACAAAGCCCTGGATGACGTCCAGGCGTCGCTACCGCCGGACGTGCAGATCAACCGCCACCTGTTCCGGCAGTCCGGCTTCATCGAAACCGCCATCCGCAACGTGGAGGAGGCGCTCCGGGACGGCAGCATCCTGGTCTTCGTGATCCTGATGGTCTTCCTCTTGAACCTGCGGGCCACGTTCGTGTCGCTGACCGCCATCCCGCTCTCCTTTATCGTGGCAATGCTGGTGCTGGATCGGCTGGGGATCACCGTCAACACGATGACCCTCGGGGGGTTAGCGGTCGCCATTGGTCTGGTGGTGGACGACAGTATCGTGGACGTGGAGAACGTCCACCGCCGCCTCAAAGAGAACCGGCTGAAGCCGAACCCGGACTCGCCCCTCCAGGT
Source organism: Armatimonadota bacterium (assembly GCA_020696885.1). Next base: position 3,742 of record JAJFMS010000464.1, read on the forward strand.
GATCTACCACGCCAGCGCGGAGGTGCGGAACAGCATCGTCTTCGCCACCCTGATCATCATCGTGGTGTTCATCCCCCTGGTTTCCCTGGAGGGCATGGAGGGCCGGGTCTTTGCCCCGCTAGGGCTGGCGTTCATCATCGCGCTCACCGCCTCGCTGCTCGTTTCTCTGACGGTGACGCCCGCCCTCTGCGCCTTCTTGCTCGCGCGAAGAAAGGATGAAGGCGGAAGGATGAAGGATGAATCCGATCCGGGACAATCCGGATCCCATCATCCTTCATCCTTCATCCCTCATCCTTCCGAAGACACCTGGCTGGTGCGCCACCTGAAGCGCCTGGACGCGCCGGTGGTCCGCTGGTCGATCCGGCATTCGGGCGCGGTCATCACCGTCGCCGTGGTGATGGTGATCATTGCGGGCTCGCTCTTCTCCCGGATGGGGCGAGAGTTCCTGCCGCCCTTCAACGAAGGGTCGCTCAACGCCAGCGTGATCCTGCCGCCCGGCACCTCCCTGGCCGAGTCGAACCGTATCGGCTCCCTCGTGGAGAAGCAGATCCTCTCCGTGCCGGAGGTGCTGCACACCGGCCGTCGGACCGGACGTGCGGAGATGGACGAACACGCCGAGGGCGTGGGCTACTCCGAGATCGACATCGGCCTGAAGCCGTCCACGCGCCCACTCCAAGAGATCCAGGCCGAGATCCGCAACAAAGTTAAGGTGATTCCCGGTGCGGTCATCGCGCTCGGACAGCCGATCTCCCACCGCCTGGACCACCTCTC
>JAJFMS010000465.1 GCA_020696885.1 Armatimonadota bacterium
GGGAACCCGACGTGTCGAAACGGTCGCTGTAAGGGAACCCGGCGCGGTGGAGCGCGGTCTTACAAGCAGCAACGGTTGGACCTGTTGCGGAATTGTTGAAACCGGTGTAGGGGAGCAGTGTCCAATCCGGTGCTCCGCAGGCTGGCGAAGTAGCCGGTGCGGGGTTGGGCTAAGGAGCTACAGCAGATGTGGTGTCGAAACGTGCGGAGCCAGTTGTCCGCGTATGCCGACGGTGAATTGACGCCGGCGTGGGCGCGGCGCGTGGAAGAACACCTGGCAGGATGTGAGGGCTGTGCTCGCGAGCACACCGGATTGAAGCGCCTGGTGACCGTGACCAGCGGCATCCCGCTGGAAGACGTTCCGGCGAGCCTCCACGACCGGATCATGACTCGGCTCGCGTACGCCGAGCCCGCGACGGAGCCGGTGCAATCGCGCCAGTCACGCTCCCTTCCGACGCGCACCTGGGCCTGGGCCGCGTTCACCACCGCCGCGTTTGCCGTGGCCTGTGGGATGGCCCAGAACCGTCCCGGGCAGCCGGCCAGTGGGCAGCGTCCCTTTCGGGTCGTCGAAGCGCAGCCGACACCGGAGCCGCGCCCCGCTGCGGCTGCGCCGCGCGAGGTAAGCGTTGACCGGCACGTGGACGCGGCTCCTGCCGCCCCCGACGCCGTCTTGCCGATGTCGCCCCACGCGGAGTTGACGTCGCCGGACGCGGCGCTCCTCACGACCCCGCCGCAGGCCGTGGCGGCGGCGGATGTCACCGCCGGGCGGCGTGCCGCCGAGCCGGACGCGATGAACCTCCCGGTCCGGCCGGCCTCGGAGCAGCCGCAGCCGATGGTGGTGGGCGCCACGGGGAAGCCCGCCATGGACATCCGCGTCAGCGAGCCGGTTTCCGCCTCCGGTCCGATCGTCATGGTGAAGGAGCCGATCGTGGCGATGCCGGGCGAGCCGATCGTCAACAGCACCGGGCCACTCGGGCAGTCTGAACCGGCGATGACCATGGAGAAGGACGCGACCCGGATGGCCGGGATGGCGATTGAGGTCGAGACCCCGGGTGAAGAGGATGAGGGTCTGCGCACGTTCCGGATGTTCATCCAGGAGAACAGCCGGATGGTCCCGCAGCCGCCGACGTACTCTCCCGGACGGGAGCGGAAGAAGTCGCTGTAGCGATTCTGGAGGGCCTCACGGTAGTTGGTAGAGAACGGCGCCCCGGGTGGGCGCCGTTTTCTTGTACGGCTGTCAGGTCGCTCAAGAAAGCACCGTAATGGCGAGGGGCGTCTTTTGCCCCGTGGCCAACCCGACCGTGGACGGATCCCACCAAACGCCGAAGCACCTGACCAGGTACTTCGCAACCTTCGGGATTGCCACAGCGCCACGGTTAGCGCGGTGAAGAACGATTGGGGCGGTGGGCGCTTCGCAAGGACGTGGAGGCTTGAGGGCGGTAGCTCGTTAACAGAAGAACCGTCATGGCGAGAGCCCGCCCCGTGGCCGGGCCCTTTTGGGGAACGGAGCGCCTGTGCATTCGCTACAGGCGCTCCTCCGCAATCAGGGTCCGTTGCCGCACCCCATCCCGTCAATCCTGTTAATCCCGTCCAAATTCCCTTTCCCGATCCTTACCATCCCGTAATCCCGTCCAAAACCTACCACGACACGAGCAGCGCTTCCGCCGTGTCCATCGCGGTCAGACCCGGTACGATCCGGGGAGTGAGGCTGGTGAGGACCTTGCCCGGTCCCGCCTCTACCGTTCCCTCGATGCCGTCCGCCGCGAGGCGCTGGATCGTCTCCGTCCAGCGCACGCTGCCGGCGACCTGCTGGGAGAGGGCGGCGCGGACCTCTTCCGGGGTGCGCACGTAGTCCGCGGTGACGTTGGCGACCACGGGGATTGTGGGCGGTTCCATGGCCACGGCGGCCAGCACGGCCTCCATCTCGCCGACGAGGGGAGCCATGAGGCTGCTGTGGAACGGCGCCGCGACGGAGAGCTTCTGCGCTCGCTTCGCGCCGCGCTCCTTGGCCAGGGCCATGGCGCGCTCCAGGGGCGCCAACTCTCCGGAGATGATCGTCTGGCCGGCGGAGTTATAGTTGGCCACCTCCACACAGCCGCTGTCAGATGCTTCCCGGCATACCTCCGCCACGATCGCGGGGTCCAGGTTCAGAATCGCGGCCATGCCGCCGCCGACCCGGTCGCCGATCTCCGCCATCAACTCCCCGCGGCGGCGCACGGTGCGCAGGCCGTCTTCGAAGCTCATGACCCCGGCCGCCACGAGGGCCGAGTATTCGCCCAGGCTGTGGCCGGCCACGGCGGCCGGGGCGATGCCGCGAGCGCGGAGCAGCTCCCAGGCAATCAAGCTGGCCGTAAAAATCGCCGGCTGCGCGTTTTCCGTGCGGGTGAGCAGATCTTCCGGCCCTTCGAAGCAAAGCTGGGTGAGCGAGAAGCCGAGCAAAGAGTCCGCCCGGTCGAACAGCTCTCGGCCGATATCCGTGGACTCATAGAAGTCCCGGCCCATCCCGACTTTCTGGGATCCCTGTCCCGGAAACACCACGGCGATTCTGCCCATTCTCTCTGCTCCTGCGGCGCAGCACCGCGCCGGATCGTCTCTGCGGGCCCGGTAAGTTTCTCCGGGTTCAATGGTCTATATGGAACGTTTCCCGCGCCTGGCTCGTCAAACAGGGCTGGCCGACCTCCGTACCGGCCAGGCGGCACTGCGTCTGTCCTGTCATACCTTCCCCGGAAATCTCACGGCAACTTACTCATGAGAGGGCGCGTCTAAATGGGCGAGGAGGAAGGTACCGTGGGAACGACTATCCGTGCGCAGATCGCTGGTCTCGGTGTTCGGGAAGCGATTGCTGACGCTTCGGATCCGGATCTCCGCCTGTTGGAGCTCTGCCGACAGGGAGACACACACGCTTTCGAAACGCTGTTCCGAAAGTACCAGACTTACGTTTACAACATCGGGCTCGGCATGCTGAGCAACGGCGAGGACGCCGCGGACGTAACCCAGGAGACTTTCCTGCGGCTGCACCGCAACCTGGATAGCTTCCGGGGGGACTCTTCGTTCAGCACCTGGCTCTATCGCGTAACCGTAAACCTGTGTATCACGGAATTGCGGCGAAAGAGTCGCACCCGCTTCCAGTTCCTGGACGACCTCGCGCACGATGAAGACGCCGCGATCACCGAAGATTCCGGGCCTACCCCTGATGAAGCGGTGGCGTTGGAAGAAGACCGGCGAGTGGTGCACCAGGTGCTTCGTACCCTTCCTCCGGACTACCGGGCGATCATGGTCCTACGCCACTTTCAACAGTTGGCGTACGAAGAGATCGCTGATGTACTGGGCCTTACCTTGAGCCAAGTGAAGACGCGCCTTTTCAGAGCGCGCAAGATGTTCAAGGATCGGTTCCAGGCGTATGCCGGAGAGGGCCATGCTGTGTCGTGAAGTCGCGCGCCTGCTGCCGGAGTACGCGGATGACGCACTCCGAGAGGCGCAATCGGAAGCGGTGGCCGCGCACCTGCGCGGTTGTGAGGATTGCCGGGGCGAGCTGGCCGGCCTCGAGTCCGCGCTCGGCGCGCTGACGGCAGTGGCCCGCGAGCCGGCGCCGGACCTCTGGGCTCAGTTCCAATCTCGTCTGCAAGCAGAAGAGGCGGTCGCGAGCTGCCGGCAGGTGGCCGGGCTGCTGCCGGATTATGCGGACGGCGAGCTGGCGCTGGCGCAGGACCGGTTGGTCCGGGCGCACCTCGCAGCCTGTACCCCTTGTAGCGCCCGCCAGCAGGCGCTGGCGCGGCCGATGCAGGCGCTCCAGGCGGCCAGCCAGATCGCGCCCGCGAATCTCTGGCCCGCCTTCACCTCTCGATTGGCAAGCACAGTCACGTGCGAGGAAGTGGAAGAGAAGCTGCCGGCGTACCTGGCGGGAGAGGCCGCGGGGCTGGCCATCGCGCTGCAGGCGCACCTGGGCGTCTGCGCTCGCTGCGAGGCGGCTGCTTCCATGCACCAGGCCGCCGCCGGCGCCTAGAGCCGGGTTGCGGCGAACATGCCTGAAGTCGATCTCGGGCCCGCGTTCGAGCGCCGGCTCCGCGAGGAGCGGGCTCGGCGGCCGTTCTGGGCAGGGCTGGGCGCGCAACTGGCCTCGATGGGGGAATGGCTGCGCGGACCGCTGCTGCAGCCGGCGCTCGGAGTTGCGGCGTTCGTGCTCATCACCGTGGCCGGCTCGCAACTGCCCGGCCTGATCCAGCGCCAGGCGGCGCGCACCGCCGTCGCTCCGGCTCCCCTGGCGCCGAACGTCGAGGCAGGCGCCGAGCGCTCCACGACCGCCACCAACGGTCCGACCAGCGAAGCTACCGTGGTGACCGACGAGCCCCGCAAGCCGGTCGTCACGATGGCCGCAGCGGCCGCGGACCAGCCGGGTGGGGCGCCGGAGCCTCAGCCCGGCGCGACGTGCCCGGATGGAGGCCTGGGGGAGATCATCGAGCGGCGCGATCCGTCCGTGCCGCCGTCCGCGTCCGCGCCGGTTATC
>JAJFMS010000466.1 GCA_020696885.1 Armatimonadota bacterium
CCGGAGCTGCTGGACCCGGGCTGTGACTGGGTAGCGCACCACACCTGGACCGGCTACACGGAGCTGCTGGAGCAGGGCTGCGACGCCGCGCTCTTCGTGGGGATGCACGCCAAGGCCGGTACCCCCAACGGCGTGCTCTCGCACACCGTCTCCAGCGAGACCTGGCACGAGTTATGGTTCAACGGCGTCTCCGTAGGCGAGACCGGCATCAACGCGGCCCTCTGCGGCGCCTGGAACTGCCCGGTGCTGCTGGTCACCGGAGACGAGGCCACCTGCCTGGAAGCCAGAGAACTGCTCGGCGATGGGCTGACCACGGTGGCGGTGAAACGCGGGCTCGGACGGTACAGCGCACGCCAGATCCCGCCGGTCCGCGCCCGCGCGATGATCGAAGACGGCGCCCGTCGCGCGCTCGAGAACCTCACCGCCGTGAAGCCGTACGACCCCGGGCGCCCCAGCCGCATTGAAGTGGAGGTGGTATCGCCGGACCGGGCAGACCGCTTCCGGAACAAACCCGGCGTGGAGATCACCGAGCCGCGGCGCATCGTGTCCCAGGCGCCGGACTGGTGGACGGCCTGGAAGCAATTCTGGTTCTGAAGCCGGCCCGGAGTGGCCCGCGAAACACCCCGGCGACGTGAGCCGAGGGCAGTCGCGAAACGATGCGAAGGGCGAAGCGGGACCGCGCCGATTCGGGGCCGAAACGACTGCCGATCTGGAACTGCTCCCTATCGGAGATGCGCACCGTGGCCCTGGGAGCCGTGTTGGGGTTGGCAACCTGAAGGGTTGCTGTGCAGGACCTGCTTGCCGGGCGCGCGACTCTGGTGAACCGTGACGGCGTTGGCTGCAGGGGGACCCCGACTTGACGGAGGGGAGCCCCACGGGAACATGGAACAACCGGCTAACCCCTAAATTCCTCACCCGCACGGGCAGGAGATTTGAAATGCCACTCCGTTGCATCGTTCTTGCCTGTTTGCTCCTCTGCAGCCTCGCGCGTCCGGCCGCCGCTGAGCTGCTGGTGGGCACCGGGAAGCGTGTCATCACGCCGAATCCGCTGCTCCCGGTCTCCGGCGGCGTCGGCCCGACACGGCCTTCCCGTGAGAAGCGCGGCGAGCTGACCGCCCGCGCCGTCTACCTCCGCCGCGGCGACACGGCGGTGGCCATCGTGAGCCTGGACCTCCTCGGCTTTCCGGCGGTGCTGGGTGATCGGGTCCGAGCCCGGGTGCCGCGGATCCCGGCCGAGAACGTGCTCATCGGCGCCACCCACACGCACAGTGCGCCGGACTGCTACGCCTTTCCGGACGGCAAAGGCGGGCACACCGGCGACCTGGCGTACATGGACCGCGTGTGCGCGCTCGCCGCCGAAGCGGTGAACGCCGCGATCGACGCCGCGCGGCCGGCCCGGCTCCGGATCGCCACCGGCGAGGCGAAGGGCAAGATCGCCTACAACTACTACGCGCCGGACCTGTATGACCGCCGGCTGAGCGTGATCCAGGCCCAGGGGACCGACGGCAAGACGATCGCCACGCTGGTCAACTACGCGATCCATCCGGAGGTGCTGGGCAACGACGTCGGCATTGTGAGCCCGGACCTGTGCGGTCCACTCTACGACCGCCTGGAGGAGCGCGCCGGCGGGATGGCGATCTTCATGAACGGCGCCCAGGGCGGCATGATCACCGCCGACAACCGGGACCTGAACCGCCCCAAGGACGCCGCCCGCGCCTACTGGGATGACAGCCGCACCTGGGAAGAGTGCCTCCGCATCGGCCAGACCCTGGCGGACGAGGCGCTGCGGCTGGTGGCCGCCGCTCCGGTGCAGGCGGACCCGGGGCTGGTGTGCCGCAAGCTGGTGGTGACGTTCCCGGTAGAGTCGGACGGGTTCTGGGGCATCGTCCAGGGCTCGCCGCTGAAGTACCCGCACGGCAAGGACCGCACCGTGCAGGCCCGCCTGAACCTGGTGAACCTGGGCACCGCGCAGATCCTGACGATCCCCGGCGAGGCGCTGCCGAACATCGGCTTCTACCTGAAGCGCAAGATGCGCGGCGAGCACAACCTGCTGTTCGGACTCACCAACGACGCCTTCGGCTACATCCTTACCAAGGTGGACTTCAACAGCTTCCCGCGCTACGACTACGTCTCCCGGACTTCCCTCGGAGAGATGACCGGGGAGATCCTGATCGAGAAGTCCCTGCAACTCGTGCGGGAGAGCCCCGCCCCGGACGCGGCCCCCCGAAAGTAGCTGACACGCGAGGGAGCCCACATGACCTGGCGCGATGGGATTGCTGTCGTACTGCTCTGGGTGCTGGTATTGGGGGGCAGCTCTCGATCTGGTGGTGGGGTTACTCCGCCACGGACTCGGTGCGGCTCGACAATCGGCGGCACGAACTGGTGGGGCTGATCGGGGGGCTCTCGTTTTTCCTCAGCGGTCTCATAACGTATGGAATTACCGGGTACACGCTGCGTCGGAAGCCACACTCCCGTTTAATCGGTGTGGCGATGCTCCTACTCGCCCTCCTGCCGGCCCTCGGACTTGCGCTGGTGGCACGATCCGGCGGTCCGCGATTGCGAGTTCTGGTGCTCCAGTTCCCGGTGTTGGGCGGCCAATTGGGCTGGCAAGTCGCGTGCCAGCTCCATCGCCTCCGGTCCGAGCGGGAAGGCGCCGGTAACGGTCTCGGGGATCTGGAGCTCCATTAGCGCGAAGAGCACCGCCCCGCGGTGCTCACGGAGGCTGTCCGTTGCTTCCTCGCGCGAGCTTGCTCCTCTATCCTCTCAACAAGCAATCAGCGAAAGCGGCGTGCATCGTGCAGCCAGTCCGGCATCCCTGCGCGGAGCCGTTCCTGCAGCTCCTTCACCGTTTCGGCGGATCCGAGTGCGCATTCAGCAAGGAACCGGTAGAACTTCAGCAGCCCGGCCGCGAAGCTACGAGTCGCGTACTCGCTCGAGCTCACCTTGCGGGGAAGCCAGTAGCCGAGGACCATCCCCACGTGCCAGCACCCTTGCGGCGGCTCGATGATCCCTTCGTAGAGCAGATAGTGGTTGATGTAGAGGTCGACGTTGCGCCGGTGCCGGCTCGCCGTCTCCGGGGATAGCCCCTGGTCCGTGAGCCAGGTTTCGAACCCGGCTAGTAGCTCCCCATTCTCCGCGCGCAGCCGTTCACATTCGGCTTCGTAAACCCGATAGTTATCAGTCATCGCCGCCATTTCCGCCCGATCCACCGCACACGCAACACTATCTCGGAAGGTCTCCTCGGCCCATACCCGCAACGAAGTGAAATCTGGAGAGTTCTCGCGCCTGACGGCACTTGGTACCATGATGGCTTGGCACAGGTGAGATCGAAATGAGATTCGCCGATGTAATCGAACCTATGACAGTCCGGAAGCATCCGGATCGCACTCTCCAGGATTTTGAGCACTTGGTAGCGGAGCACCAACGGCGCCACGATGAGCGGTTTTGGGAGTTGGCGCGGGAACGTGGATTACGTTTTTGGCAACCCGGAGACCCGATCCCTACCAAAGGCGCCAGGCGCCTTGTGGGTTTTGAGCCGCATTCACGGATGGATCTTGGTTTGCTAGATGAGATTGACGATTGGCTCACGCGCCGCCGGGTAGGCTCTGGAGCAACGGTTGAGGTCTTCGACACATCCTTGGTGAAGTCGCAGAGCGAGTGGGAGCCCTGGGTGCCAGGAGTTGCACCGCTCTTTCAAACCCCCGTGGTTGGTCGGTGGGAAGATGGTGTTCTCGTCGCGAGCGCGTCCGGCAAGCAAGGCAGAGATCTGGCTCACAGCTACTTACGGGATCACGCCGTCGTCTGATGAATGCCGCATTCCAGTGAAAGAGCCCCGGATTGTCTGATCCGGGGAAGGGTGGCTTGTGAGACCCGGCCGGTCTCCGGCGCGCTCCCGATGGCCCGCACCACACGGTGAGCGACGCGGTCCTCGTCGGTGGCGAGACGATCAGCCCAGCGAGAGGAGCCTCGCGCACCACGGGGCACTCTTCCGAGACGAGCCCAACAGCACTTGCCGTGGTGATCAGATGGGGCTACTCGCTTTGCTCGGCGTAACTCGCCATACCGCTCTGAAACGCTTCCGCATCCCCATGACGCAGCCCGTGCAAGGCTTCCTGTAAGGCAAAGGTACCTACGTAGAAGTGAGCACGCTGGAGTAGCGGCTCAGCCTCGGGATAGACCTCGGCGACTTGAAGGGTAAAATCATCTCCGTAGCAGAGGAGGGCGGCGAAGTCAACGGCAGGGTCTCCAATAGCGGCGCCACTGAAGTCGATGATTCCTGTGATCGCACGGTTGCTCGCATCGAAGAGAATGTTGCCTGCCCCGAAGTCCCCGTGCCTGAGGGCAGGGATGAAAGAGTGCAGCCGTGGATCATCAAGGAACCCCGTAAAAAGGCGGAAGACCTCCTCGCGGGCATCATGTCTCATGTGGGGATACAAGTGTGACCGAATTTCGCCGAACAGTTCTCTCCATTGATCGGCGGTATCCGCACACGGTCCCTCATC
>JAJFMS010000467.1 GCA_020696885.1 Armatimonadota bacterium
ACGGCCTGGAAGACTCGATCGAGGGTGTTACGCACTCGCTCTGCTCCCAGGAGTACGAGATCCACCGCCCGCTCTACGACTGGTTCCTGGACGAGCTGGGCATCTACCACCCGCGCCAGATCGAGTTCGCGCGCCTGAACCTCACCCATACGGTGATGAGCAAGCGGCGCTTCATCGAGCTGGTGGACGGCGGCCACGTGCACGGCTACGACGACCCGCGGCTCCCCACCCTGGCCGGCCTGCGCCGCCGCGGCTACACGCCCAGCATCATCCGGGAGTTCTGCCGCCGGATCGGCGTCTCGAAAACGGACAGCCGGGTCGAAGCCGCCTACCTGGAGGACTGCGTGCGGGAGGAGCTGAACCGCACGTCTTCCCGCGTGATGGCGGTGCTGGACCCGATCAAGGTGGTGCTGGTCAACTACCCGGAGGGGCAGACGGAAGAGCTGGACGTGATCAACAACCCGGAAGACCCCGGCGCGGGCACCCGTAAAGTCACGTTCGCTCGCGAGCTGTTCATCGAGCGCGACGACTTCCGTGAAGACCCGCCGCCCAAGTTCTTCCGGCTGTCGCCCGGCCGCGAGGTGCGGCTGCGCAACGCCTACCTGGTCCGCTGCGAGGAAGTGGTGAAGGACGAGAGCGGCGCCATCACCGAGCTGCGCTGCACCTACGACCCCGCCACGCGCGGCGGCGACGCCCCGGACGGCCGCAAGGTGAAAGCCACGCTGCACTGGGTGGCAGCGCCCACGGCGGTGCCGGCGGAAGTGCGGATCTACGATCACCTCTTCGCCAAGCCGGACCCGGACGACGTGGCGCCCGGCGAGACCTACCTGGCCAACCTCAATCCGGACTCCCTGAAGGTGGCCGCAGGGCTGGTGGAGCCGAGTGTGGCGGAGGCCGCGCCCGGCACGCGGTACCAGTTCGAGCGCCTCGGCTACTTCTGTGTGGATACGGACTCGGCGCCCGGGAAGCCGGTGTTCAACCGCACCGTGACGCTGCGGGATAGCTGGGCCAAGATCGAAAAGCGCGGCGGCAAATAGCTGGACAACTTGGGCTCGAGGTCATCGTACTCGAGTCAGTTTGACTTGCCAGCAGAACACCACGCCTGGCGCCGGGGCGGCGCCTTTGTGAAGCCCCCGAGGGCGGCCGGGCACCCTTTGGGTGGCGGCTCGCAGGCGGTAGCGCCCACCCGTGATCCGCCGGACGGAATCCCACCGCGCAGGTGGTCGCGGGTATCGGCCCCTCGAGTCTCCACGCCAAGCCGCCCGTTAGTCCCGAGTGTCTTTCTCGGGACGTGAAAGGGCGAAGCGCAGGCCCACCTCGCGGGAGGGTGGGCGCTACCGACCAGGGCCGGGGGCGACCCCCGCTACTGTAACCGCACTGTGCGGGGACACGCCTCGTCGGTCTGAGACGGAGCCTCGCTAGTAGGCGGCCTCACCCGATCGGCTCTCCGGTAACGCCCCGGTGACGCGGGCCGCGCAGGTCGTCCGGATGCTCCAGCGCGCGCAGTGCCAGCCACAGCAGCACGGTGAAGATCGTCGCGGAGAGTGCCGCCGGGACGTAGGCATAGAATGCCCCCCAGGTGCTCGGCGCCGGGTGCAGGAAAGCCAGTGGCGTAATCACCACCAGTTGCAGTACCGGCAGCAGGACGAACGAGGTGGCATAGCAGCCGAGCAGCGCCGCGCGATAGCGGGCGCACAGCGCCGAGATGCACACCAGCCCGGCGGCGTGGGCCAGGAAGCCGACCGAGGTCACCACCATGGCCAGTGGTCCCTGCGCCGGCATGAGGGCGGCCGGAAGTCCCGACACGGCGTGCCGGGTGAATAGGAACCAGACGCCGGCTCCCAGCAGCCGGGTGGCGGCCCAGAGCGCCAGGAGTGGGAGGAGCGCCGCCAGCCCTTTCGCCAGGAGGAGCTGCCGAGGCGTGAAGCCCGCCAACACCAGCTCGTCGAGCCGGCGACTTTCCCGGTCCGGCGCCAGGCTCATCGCCGCAAAGGCCGGGAGCAGGAGGTGGACCACCACGTCCGCGATGCCGAGCGGTACCGCGGCCCAGATCGGCTCCACCGTGAGAAGCCGGGGCGACGGCCCGGAACCGAAGCCGGACGCTTGCAGCAGGGCCGAAGACCAACCGGCGTGCAGCCCCAGCATCGCGGCAACGGAGCTCAGCCACACCCAGGAGTTGGTGGCGACGGCCGGCAGCGTTCCCACCACCAGGGCGCCTACCAGGAGCTGGAGCACCAGCACCCCGCCCACCAGGCTGAGCGCCAGCCGGAGGGTGCGCCCGGACCAGTAGCGGCGCAGGTCCGCCCGGAAGAGGGCTAGCAACGGAGAGGTCGCTCCGAGCGCAGAGCTGTCCTCCGCCTCCGCTTCATCGAGGTTCATACCAGCTTTGACGCGCCGAAGCGCTGCGATCTTGCGGCATAATGCCGGGGTTCGGGGTTCGGGCAGAATGAGGGCTTGGCCGCGCGGGTCTGTGCCCAAAATCTTACTCGTACTCCTACTCGGCCCCCAGCCTTCACCACTCCCTATCGGCCCACCCCTCTATTTCCCCCTTCCCCCCTTTCCATCGTTTCCTCCCGCCGCCCTATAATGAGGCGTAGTCACGCGCCGCGCAGCCTCCGATTCCGCTGCCGACGGAAGGCGCGTGGCAGGATCGAGGAACATGGCGCGAACACGGCTCCGCTCGGGTAAAGCAGCTTCATACGTGGTGATCGGGGTGCTCTCGGGCGTGGTAGGGGGCCTGACGGTTCGGGTGCTGGATTACAACCTGCCGGCCCGCGCTCGCATCAGCTCCGGGCCGGTGCGCGCCTACACCGAGGTGGTGGAAGCGAGCGCTCCCGCGGCGATGGGCGAGGTGGTGACCCGTGTGGTGCGTGACGTGGGCCCGGCCGTGGTCAACATCGACACCCTGCAGCGCGCCTCCGGGGGCGGCCTGTTCCAGAGCGAAGAGGAAGACTCCCCCGAAGGCCAGGGCTCCGGCTTCATCATCAACGGCCGCGAAGGCCTCATCGTCACCAACAACCACGTGGTGGAGCGGGCAGACCGCATCCAGGTGACGCTCACCGACAAGCGAACTCTCACCGCGGAAGTGGTGGGCGCGGACCCGATCGGCGATATCGCGCTGCTGAAGGTCTCCGGCGGCGGGCACCTGCCGGAGCTGAAATTTGCGGACTCGGACAAGCTCCAGATCGGGCAGCTCACGGTGGCGATCGGCAGCCCGCTCGGCTTCGAGAACACCGTGACCATGGGCGTGCTCAGCCAGATCGGCCGCCAGCTCGAAGGCCATGTCCGCGGCATTCCGCTCGACGACCTGATCCAGACCGACGCCGCCATCAACCCCGGCAACTCCGGCGGCCCGCTGCTGGATGCGTACGGGCGGGTCATCGGCATGAACACCGCCATCATGTCGCGGGCGCAGGGCATCGGCTTCGCAGTCACCGCGAACTCCATCAAGCGCAGCGTCACCGACATCCTTCAGAACGGCCACGTGGTGCGCGCCTGGGTCGGCATCACGATGGCGGAGCTGACTCCGGAAACGGTGCGGTCCCTCCGCATCACGCGTCCCGAGCGGGACGGGGTGGCGATCGACAGCGTCCGCCCCGGAGAGCCAGCCAGCCAGGCCGGGCTGCGCAAAGGCGACATGATCACCCACGCCAACGGCACCGCGGTGGCGAACGGCGAAGAGCTCCGAAAGCTGATCCGCAAGCTCCGCCCGGGCGCGGAGCTCGCGCTCAAGGGCTACCGCGGCAACCAGACCCAGACCTGGCGAGTGGTGGTGGGCGAAATGCCCGGAGCGGACCAACTTTCACGATAGCGGAGGCGTACGCGCCTTCACGGGTCTTCGCCCGAGGCTTCGCCCGATTGCCAGGCGCCCCGCTGATTCAGCGGGTGGGACAAGCGCCAACCCCAGGGCGGATGCCGGCCCGCTGGATCGCGGGACTCCTACGGTTAGCGAGTGCGGCCAAAGTGAGCGAGGGTATTGACCCGCCCCCTCCGTGCCTCGCCGCGGGACCCGCCTGATTACCAGGAGTCCCGCTAGGTCACTAGGTCACTAGGTCATGGGACTCCTACGGCTAACGAGCGCGGCTCCGGAGAGCAGAGCCTCACACGCCTTCCAGGGTCACGAACCGTGCCAGGGCGCCGATCGCGTTGACCCCATCGTGGAGCATCGCGTCTGCCGGGAATTGCGCGCTGCCCAGCTCGCAGATCCGGCAGACGCCGGCCAGCGCCAGCTCGCGCGCCAGGGCGGCGCGGCGCGGCTCCGGAGCGCCCAGTGCTGCGGCGAGCAGGTAATCGGACTGGTCGTGCAGCAGGTCCGGCAGCTCGGAGAGGTCGTCCAGTGGGTGCAGCACGGCGGCCCGGTTCAGCGGGCCCGGGTGCAGCGGCTCTGCCGGAGAGAGGGAAACGGTCCACCGGGTGCCGCCGCTGCTCCAGAGCCGGACTCGCTCATCGCCCAGTGCGCGCATCTCCAGGCCGCCCCGGTACTGGTGGATGACC
>JAJFMS010000468.1 GCA_020696885.1 Armatimonadota bacterium
GCCGCCCCACACCGCCGCCACTCCCCTCCTTACCAAGGAGGGGCCGGGGGAGGTCCTTCCGGTTGCGCCCGGCGTCTACAAGAGAACCTCTCCCTACCAGGACGGGAGCCTTCGTGCGGGTGTCAGGGCGTAGGTCACCGGCCGGCGGTGGGTCGTTGCCGGTTGATGCAGCACTTCTTGAACTTCAGGCCGCTCCCGCACGGGCACGAGTCGTTGCGCCCTACCGCGGACCAGTTGATCTCCTCCGGCCGGGTGGGAGGGGCCATGCCGATCGTCTCCCCGATGGAAGGGTAGCGCGCCGGCAGGGAGCGGGCAGACCGGATGCCCAGGTCCACCTCGATATCTTGATAGTCGCCGCGGATGCTGGTGTCTACCTGATGCTGCCGAAATGCGTCCTGGATCAGGGGCAGTGCCTCTAGCGCCTTGAGCTCGACGAGCTCGTGGATCACGAACGAACTGAGAGTCGGATCGTGTTCCCGGCAGTTCTCCAGCGTTCGGGTCAGCACTTCCACGCAGGCATCGCGAGCTCCGGTTTCGTCTGCCGCCAACACTCCGAGAGCCCGGATGGCCGCGGCTTTGGACTAGGTCCCGTTGGCGGAGTCAGCCAGAAGGTCCGCGATCGCCGGCACACAGGCCGGACCGATGGCCGCCAGGACCTCCGGCACCTCCTCGGACATCCAGTCATCCATGTCATCATCGAGGTACTGGAGCAGCGAGAGAAGCGGTTCGACCGCCTCTTCGGCTTTCAGTCCTCCCAACACTCGCCAGGCGTGGAGGGGCGCCCAGACTTCCAGGGATTCACCGGGAGCCATGTTCAGCCGGGCATCCGTGAGCATCCGCAGCAGGTCCGGCACGTGCTCCCGGGTGATCCCGAGGGCAGCATAGTCGAAGTCCGGTTTGCGGTCCGATTTGGCGCGGGCCACGTCCTCGCCGAGCTCGAGGAGCCGGCTTACCGGGGGCCGTAGGCGCTGCGGATCTGGTCCAGGTCATTCTGCTCGATGGACATCTCGGTAGGACTTTCAGAGAGCGTGGTTACTGGAGCACTACGTAGAGCGTATTTTCCGGGAGGCGAAGCTGCACGCCGCCGGCGCCGCGGGTGGTGAGCGGCACCTCGCCTACCGGGTTGCCGTTGGGATCCAACATGGTGGCGCGGGTGAGGCCGGGGTTTGCGATCTTCAGGGTCACCCTCGGGCGCACCACCTGCCAGGGCGCGTCGCCGAAGCTTTCCACCTTGAAGCCGGGGAACTTGCCTTCCTTCACGTCGATGGTGACCGGCGATTCCTTCCAGCCGGTGGGGCGGCACTCCGTGCCGACCTGCACCAGCACCTTGCGGGAGGTCTTCAGCGGCTTCTCGTCCATGGAGACCACGCTCACGGTGCCGTACTCGTTCTCGGAGGTGATCTCTACGTCTGCGAGGCGGAAGGTGTGCACGTTCTTGAAGTGCGCGGCTACTCCCTGGGCGCACGGCGTGTTCACGGTACAGTTCCCCTGCCCGTAGTTGAGCGTTAGCTCTCCGGTAACGCTGCGGATCACCTTGCCGGAGGCATCCAGGTGCGGCTTCAGGTCCGCCACTTTGCTGCGCGCCGGGTCGCCGCCGAAGGCGACCTCCACCGGCCCGACCAGGAACGCCTCGGCCGGAACCTGCTGCTTGCCCGCGGCGGGCGCGGTGTTGCCGGCGTCCCGGTTCGGGTCGAAGCCGGTGCCCTCTGCCAGGCGCGGCTCCTTGCGGTCCCACAGCTCCGCCAGGGAGCGCTCTTCGGAAACCACCGGCGTGCCGCGGCGGATGTAGCCCTTCCGGTACATCAGGGCCGCGGCCGGGAAGTTGCCCAGCATGTCCGGGTTGCCGAAGAGCCACTTGCCCTGGGAGGGCATGTAGCCGTTGGCGGACTGTGGGGTGGTCCATTCGTCGTCGCCGGTGGCGAACCAGTAGTAGGCGTCCACCCCGGAGAGCGACTGGTAGGCGGCGATGAGGAACGGCGCTTCGGCGGCGTAGCGGTTCGGCATCACCCAGGCGCTCTCGGTGACCATCGAGGGCTTGCCCTTCACCTGGCGCAGGTTGATCGGCAGCTCCCACGGCTCCAGCAGCGCGGACTTGCTGGTGAACTGGTCGCCGTTCACGATCGCCCAGCCGTTGTTGGCGCCCAGGTGCATCCCGCCGAAGTAGTGGTTCACGGCCACCACGTCGTTGGCGGTGTAGCTCCACCGCTCGGCGTCGTTCAGCTTCGCGCTGTCCGCGGTCTTCCAGTTGCCCGCATTGATGAGCTGCTTGCAGCCCAGGTCTTTCCGGAGGTAATCCGCGGTCTGCCGGTTGAACGCGTACATCGTCTCGGACCAGAACTGGAGCTGGTCCGCCAGCCGCTGGGCGCGCCCGCCGGAGCGGCTCTGGGTCATCTCCCAGATGTTGTGGAAGTCCACCAGCCCCGCGGCGAGGTCGTCCGTGGGGAGCCGGTCGCCCTTCCAGGCGGCGGAAGCGGCGTCCAGGGTGATGTACTTCTTCTTCAGCCACTCGCCGTACTTGCGGCTGAGGCGGGTCCGCTGCTCGCCCTTCAGGCCGTTGATGGTCCAGAAGAGCAGGCTGTCCTCGTTCTGGATCTGGATCACGGCCACGGAGGCGTCCTGCGCCAGGGGGACGCCGGTGTACGGGTTCTTCTCCGCCAGCAGCGCCTTCATCCAGGCGCGGTAGCCGGCCTGGACCTTCTCATCCACGAAGAGGAGGGCGTGGGCGTCCTGCTTGCCGCCGGGAACGCCCCACTTCTCGGAGACCTCCATCGTGTTGGCCCAGTAGGGGGAGATGGTGGTGTAGATGCCTTCCTTCTTCATCGCGGCCACCACGCGCCAGATCCAGTCCCGGTCTTCGGCGTTGATGTCCGTGATGGCGGCGTCCGGGTGCTTCTTGAGGTCCGGGTTCAGGTGCGCGTGCAGTCGGACCATGTTGACGCCGCGCTTCGCGAGGAACCGCGCGTGGCGGGCGAGGTCCGGCTCGGTCTTCCGGCCGCGCGGGCGGAGGGTGTAGGGCTTCTCCCGGCCCACGTTGGTGTTCACGGCCCAGAACCGCACCGGCTTGCCGCTGCCCAGGAGGAAGTCGCCGTTCGGGTCGACCTTCACGAAGCCGGACTCGCCGGCGGTCTTCTCGTTAAGGGAGCGGAGGTCCAGGAGCGCCGTGTCTTTGAACTCGTCCGGCCCCGGCGCGAAGGCCCACTTGCCCGGCTCGTCCGGCCCCGGGGCGGCCGGGGCGGGGCGCAGGGCGCCGAGCACGCCGGCGGCCACTCCCCCAACGAGGACGAGCGGTAGGAAGGACGTGGCAAGGCGTTTCATGGGCGTCTCCGGTGCGGTGTTGGACCTGGTTTAATGATAGCCGGGGGTGTCAGGTGTTGGGGTGCTCCGAAGCCCCTGGGCGCCGGTACTGGGCGGTATGCCCGAGCCGGGACAACCGCCAACCTTCTGAATCACACCCGTCGGCGAACTCCACGGACACGTTGCCGGCGCTCTTCGCGGTCCTGCTGCCCTGAAATGTGCTTCGGAACCAGGCGGGCGAGCGAGCGTCCTGGGCTGGCCTTACTAACGGCCGACCTGACAGCCGGACTCCTGTCAAACTGGCGTTGGGTGGGCAAGAGAACGATAGCGGATTTCATCCATCGCGGATGACCGCCCGGTCATCGCGAACTCCGGGAAAAGCAAGCCGCCGGCAAGCGCTCGTAATCATCCCCGGAGGCGAATTGTATAGGGCGTCCGTGAGTCTACTATCGTACCACGTAGTAACCCTGCTCTTCCAGGTCAGCGCTTGGATGGTTGCACACAAACGGCCCGGCGGATTCCTCCGCCGGGCCGTTTGCGATTCTGCGCCGCTCACCGGGAGTGCGACGAATCCTCCCGGCAACTCCGACTACTTCTTACCGATGTCGGAGCGAGCCGCGCCCGACACCAGTTCACCCTTTTGCTGGTTACTGATCACGCCTTGTTGTGCCAGTTCGTTCGCGAACTGTGCGATGGCACTGACGTATTGACCATGGTTCGTCGCTTCCGATTGGAACGCGTTGACATAGTCTTGAATCGAGCAGCCGTGTGCATCAACCGTGTTCGGCACGCTCGTCGGACCGGAGCCGGTGTCTACCAACGGCCGCAGGTCAGAAGGGATGCAGTCATCGACGTCGTCGAGCACTCCGTCGCGATCCGTGTCCAGGAGCGTGATCCGGATCGTGTAGTCTCCATCGGGGTCACTATTGTCGGAGAAGAAGGAGTCATTCGGGCTGACGAAGAGAAACTGCGCGCCGGCGGGAATTGTCAGATCCGTCCCTCCGCCCGTAATGGCGAAATCTTCCGGAATGTCGGTCGGCTGCGCCCCAACAAAGGTGGGGATGCTGAAAACGTCGGTTCCGGCGTCGATCGCTCCCGGCACTCGGTGGCTATCCGCAGCAGGATCCAGGACGTCCGTGCTGCTGAAGACGCCGATCATGGACTGCTGGTCGGGGAAGCCGCCGCCCGGGGCGAAA
>JAJFMS010000469.1 GCA_020696885.1 Armatimonadota bacterium
CGGACGAACGCGAGCTTCGCCGTCCGGCACCTGCGGCCAGACCTCCCTTCAGAGCTGGCCGCCACTGAAGACGCACAGGCCGAACCATTCAGCCCGGACCCGGACGCCTCGTTTCTCCCGCACCTGCTGGAACTCGCGGGACGACACCGGCTGCGCCTCTGCCTGGTCCGGGTGAAACGCCGGCCGAACCAGGGAAATATCCGGACCCAGGACCCCGATCTTCGACGCTACGTGGCGGAGCTAAAGAGCTACGTGCAGGGTAGCGGCCACTACTTCCACGACGAAACCGACGATGCCGCGCTGACGCTCGACACCTACCAGGACGGAGATCACCTCCACGAGCAAGCGCGAGTTCCTTATACGCGGCACTTCCGGCGCCGCCTGGCCTCCCTGTTCCAGTGATTTTCCACAGCCTGGACTACCTGGTCTTCCTCACGGCGGTTGTAGCCGTTTACTGGCTGCTGCCGCGGCCCTGGCAAAACGCCCTGGTGCTGGCAGCCAGCTACGTGTTCTACGGGTACGTGCACCGGTGGTACCTCGTCCCGCTGGTCTGTGCCACCGCGCTGGATTTCGCGTGCGGGGTGGGGATGACGGCGCTGCCCCGCCGGAGGAAGCTGCTGCTGCTCCTCAGCGTGGGGACCAACCTGGCGCTCCTGGGCACGTTCAAGTATCACGGGTTCTTCGTGGAGAACGCCGCGGCCCTGGCGCGCGCGGTCGGACTACCCGCCTCCCAACCGGTGCTCGCGCTGGCGCTGCCGGTAGGGATCTCGTTCTACACCTTCCAGAGCCTCGGCTACATCCTCGATGTCTACCGGGGCCGGATCCAAGCCCGGCGCAACCTGCTCGACTACGCGCTCTTCGTCTCGTTCTTCCCCCAATTGGTGGCGGGTCCCATCGAGCGCGCGGAGCACATGTTTCCGCAGGTAGAGCAGCCCCGCGTGTTCGACGCGGACCGCATCGGCTCTGGAGTGCTCCTGCTGCTCTGGGGCTTCTTCAAGAAGCTGGTGATCGCGGACCACGTGGCCGTGCTCTGCGACAAGGTCTTCGCCCTGGAGCAGCCCTGGTTTCCCCTCCTCTGGGCCGGGGTGATCGCCTTTGCCTTCCAGATCTACGCGGACTTCTCCGGCTACACGGATATCGCCCGCGGCTCGGCCCGGCTCCTCGGCTTCGAGCTGATGGAGAACTTCCGCCACCCGTACCTCGCCCAGTCGCCGGCCGACTTCTGGCGCCGGTGGCACCTCTCGCTCTCGACGTGGTTTCGGGACTACGTGTACATTCCGTTGGGAGGCTCCCGCGTTCCCCCGGCCCGCGCCGCGTTCAACCTCGTCTTCACCTTCGTGCTGAGCGGCTTCTGGCACGGCGCCAGTTGGAACTTCGTGTTCTGGGGCCTCTACTGGGGCCTCCTGGTGCTGCTGGAGCGCCTGGCGGGGCAGAGCGCCCTCCGGCGGTGGCGGTTGCCGGCGGTGCTCAAAGTGCCCGCCATGTTCGCGGCGACCTGTTTCGGCTGGCTCCTCTTCCGGGAGACCAAACTGAGCTACCTGGGCCGCGTGCTCACCCTCTCGCCGTTTGGCCTGGCCCCGGACCGCTGGCAGATCGCGGCGTATCTCTTGCTGCTGACCATGCTCTATTCGCTGCCGCTCTGGCTCCATGCACTCTGGGACACCTGCGTGCCCCACCGCGTGGAGGGCAGGAGGCTCTGGACGCCCACGGTGCAGTGGCTGGCCCAGACGGCCCTGGCGATTGTGCTGTTTCTGGGCATCCTGATCCTCGGCAGTGACACGGCTTCGGAGTTCATCTACTTCCAGTTCTAGCGAGGGGAATGTAGGTACCGATGCAGGGAGGGACCATGCGGACCAAACGCGGGGTGCTGCGTAGGGGCACTCGCCGTGGTTGCCCTCGCCAGGCCTTCCTCCAGGCGTCAGCAGAGCCGTGACCACCGCTCGTAGTCGGTACGGCTTTGCGCGCGACCGCCCCGTCTGCGCTTGTAGGGCAACCACGATGGATGCCCCTACCGGTCGCCTCACCCGCCGGCTCGCGGCTCCAGCGCCCGCTTCAGCAGGTTGCGGGTGATCCGCTGCACGCGGGGGTCCGGTCCATGGGGACGGCTCCAGTGACTCCACGGCAGGATATGCCCCGGAGGGGAAGCCAGGCCCTGGCTCCAGAAGATCGTGGCGGCGTTGAATACCAGGTTGCCTGCCGGACCGGGGAAGATCGTGGCGGCGTAGCGCCCCTCCTTATCGCCGCCGGCCCACACCGATCCTTCTGCCACCACCTCCAGCCCGGCGCGGTCCGGGTCCGGATCGCCGTGGTGCTCCCAGCCCACGAGGCCCGGAATGCTGTGGCCGCTCCGCATCCCGGTGCCGGCGAACATCCAGTGCTCCGGGTTCACGCACGTCCAGTCGCCGCCGCCGTTGAAGGGCACCACGCTCCGGGCGCCGATGATCCGGCGCTCATCCGGCCCTTGCTGGGTGATCCCGGGGAAGAGTGTGGGGTAAGCGGCGCGCTCTTCCTCACGGAGGGCGCCGTACGTGCCGGTGCGGGTGATGATCCGCTTCGGCCGGCCGTCGTGGCTGGCGGAGAACGGCGAAGTGACGAACACGGCGTTCCCGCAAAGCCAGAGATAGCTCACGCCCGCCTGGATCGCCGCTTCAGCCGCTGCGTACTGACGCACGTCCCAGTATTCGTCGTGGCCTACGCTCAGGAACGCCTTCGCCCGGGTGAGGGCTGCGGGCTCCAGGCAGTCGCTGTTGGAGACGTAGGTGACGTCGTACCCCTGCTGCTCCAGCCAGTAGCAGAGTGGGTATTCCCAGAGCAGGAACTCCCCGGAGCCGATGGAGAGCGCCGGCTGGAAGATCTGGGTGTACTGGCCGTACGGGCGGTCGAACGAAACCGCCACCCCGGCGGCATGCGCCCCGTCCGGATGCGTGTAGAGCGACTCCGCCACCGGCCACTGGTTGTAGGCCTGCCAGGTGTTGTCGCTTACCTGGAACATGACGTCCGCAGGCCGATCGTCACGGACCACGAAGACCACGTAGCTCTGCCAGTACGGCTCGCCCGGGCTTTCCGGCACGGTGGTGAGCTTGCCCAGGTAGACGCCGCTCAACCAGTCGTCTGGGATGGTCACCTCCAGCGAGGGCTCCCAGCGGCATTCCCGGAGGCGGCCAGGGAGCGGCCCCAACGGCGGGACCGGCTGGGTTCGCGCCGGTAGCGCTTCCCATCGCCGCATGAGCCGGGCGCCCTTCCCGCCGTAGTAGCCCATGCGGTACACGTCCAGGTGGAACCGCCGCGCGGGCTCCGCGCTCACGCAGATCCGCAGCGTCTCCCCGGCCCGGTAGGACTGCTGGGAGCAATATCCCTCGACCAGCGAGGTCCGCCACTTCCCCTGGTTAATCCGCACCCGCGTGAGCTGCCAGTCCGTCGCCCCCTCGCGCGCGTTCTCCCGCCGCACGCGGTCCCGGCTCGCGCCGTGCGCCGCGCCGGCGGTGACCAGCGTCAACCCGCCGGCGAGCACCTCTCGGCGATTGATGGAGTTGGGATTGGGAGGCTTCATCTTTCGTACGGTTCACCGTGGGCGCCGACCGTCCCTATCGGGGATCGCAGGCAATGGTGTAAGAGTAACCAAACGGCAGAGATTTGACTTCACCGCGGAAAGCTGACACGATGTGACGGTTTAGTTGCGAGGCCTCCTCGCCGATCGCGGCGATTGCGCCGGCGTCTGCCTCAGCTCGGGACACTGCTATGAAACGCTCGACTAGAATGGAGCTCGGCCGGCAGACGGTCCAGATCGCCGAAGCCGGCGGGTATAAGGCTCCGAGCGGCCGGACGGTGCAGCTCTCACGGCCGATCAAGACCTGCCTTAGAGGGACGCGGTTCCTCGTTCCGGAGGAGTTGGAGGAGCTGCGCAAGCAGGTCCTGGCGTCTCCGCCACCGGACATGCGCACCTCCTTTGAAGTGGTCAACGAGACGACGTTGGAAGGGATCGCGCGCCTCGTGGCCGCCGGGGCGGACCCCGTGGTCGCCCTGAACTTCGCCTCCGCCAAGAACCCCGGCGGCGGGTTTCTCAAGGGCAGCCAGGCGCAAGAGGAGTCCCTTGTGCGCAGCTCGGCGCTGTATCCATCCCTGCTGCGCGGCGAGCAGTATTACCAGCTCCACCGGGCCGGCGAATCGATGCTCTACACGGACTCGATGATCTATTCGCCGGCATGTCCCATCTTCCGAGATGATGAGGGACGGCTGCTCGAAGAGCCGCGGTTGGCCGGGTTCATCACCAGCGCCGCACCCAATGCGGGCGCCGCACTGGACTCCCGTCCGGAGGAACTGCCCCTGATACCGGAGACGTTCCGCCGGAGGTCCGAATACGTGCTGGCGCTGGCGGCGTCCGAAGGTTACCAGCGCATGGTGCTCGGGGCCTGGGGCTGCGGCGTGTTCCGCAACGATCCTGGCGTGGTCGCGTCCGCGTTCGCCGCGCATCTGTTGGAAGGCGACTGG
>JAJFMS010000470.1 GCA_020696885.1 Armatimonadota bacterium
CTCTTCCGCCACCCAGCGGAACACGAAGTGGAGCATCTGCCGGCACTTCCAGGCCTCGGTGTCGGTGCGGCCCTCGTGAATCATGAAGATCCGGGTGTACTCGTGGCCGTACCCGGGGATATGGTCCTCCACCAGCATCGCCGTCTCGACCGCTCCGACATGGACCTCGCTTAACTCGGATACGGCGACACTGTCCTTGAGGCTGCTCCAATCGAACGACTCGAACCGGTTGTATCCGACGTGATCGTTCTTCCGGAGGTAGTCCGTTACATGCTGCTCTAGCCTGACCAGAGTGGGGCTTTCATCAACCATCGAGACTTCAACTCCTGTTGCGGCGCGCCGCGGGCATAACCGTGAGCCAACTCCCTGCAGGACCACCAGCCCCACGGGACCAACGTTCACCAGTATTCCCTGGAAAGGCTCACACGAATGCGACGAACGAAACACGAAAACACGGTGGTCCCCGGCTGCGGTTTCCACCACGTAGCGATCCGCACCACCAAGTGGGACGAAAGTCTCCAGTTCTGGCAAGGAGCGCTGGGTTTCCAACTGGCGGTACAGTGGGGAGAGGCCCCGCGCCGCGCCGCCATGCTGGACACGGGCGACGGCAACTACCTGGAAGTCTTCGAGCGCGACCCCCTTCCGGAGGGCACGCCGAGCGAGTCCGCCATCCTCCACTTCTGCTTCCGCGCCGACGACTGTGATGCCGCCCTGGAGCGCGCTCGCGCCGCCGGAGCGGAGGTGACGGTGGAGCCGAAGACGGTGGAGATCTTCGGTGAGCCGCGCATCCCGGTGCGCCTGGCGTTCTTTAAAGGCCCGGACGGCGAGATCTGCGAGCTGTTCCAGAACGAGGTGCTGTAAGAGCCGATCCCGACAGCCGGGATTTGTCATCACAAAGACACGAAGCCACGAAGCCACGAAGAAGGGACGGGAGACCTTCCCTTTGTGCCTTCGTGTCTTTGTGGTAAATCTCCGCCTACCGGGGTGGGGTCCGCCGGGTCAAAGGGCTTTCGGCCAGCCGTCCTGAAATGAGCAGGTATCCGGCCGCAACCCAACTGCGCGTGTGCACGTTTTAGCTAGAGGCCGGGCGCTGCGCCAGCCACCCAAGAAAGGATCCACACATGACCCACCGCATCTACCGGCTCCCCGCCGTCCTGGCGGCAGCCGGTATCCTCGCGGCCACCGGCATCGGGATGGCGCGCGCGCAGGAAGCGCCGGCTACCGAGTTTACGCTGGCGTACAAGTATCAGGCGGGAACTGTCCAGCAGTTCAGGCTGGATACCAAGAGCGACCTCACCCTCACCCCGGAAGGCGCCGGCGGCATCGGCCCGCTGCCGATCACCTCCAAGATGGTGACCGCCTACAGCGAGAAGGTGGCCGGAGCACGGGAAGGCACCGGCACGATCACCGTAACAGTGAACAGCATGTTGATCGACACCAACGCGCTGGGGATGGCCAGCGTGATCAAGATGCAGAACGGAAAGATCACGTCCACGGTGAACGGCCAGCCGGCCCCGGAAGGCGCTGGGGGGCTCGGCGCCGCCCGGGGACTCATCGCAACCCGGCCGGTGACGCTGAAGCGGGATGCGCGGGGAGCCACGGTTGATAACGGCGGCTCCCCGGTCGCCAACACCGGTGTCGGAGCAAACGTGGCGCAGTTGCCGGACCATCCGGTCAAGGTCGGCGACTCCTGGGATGTGGTGCAGAAGGTGCGCGCCAATCTCCCGGGCGGGCCGGGCGGCGAGGCCGCGCCGGAGATCGAGGTCAAGTTCACCCACACGCTCAAGGAAGTGCTGAACGCCGGCGGGAAGCAGTTCGCGATGATCGAGTCGATCGGCACCGGCTCCACGCCGATGGACGCCCCCGGACCGTCGGTGACCCAGAACGTCACCGGTACCACGCGGTTCGACATCGCCCGGGGCGCGGTCGCTTCCGGCAAGTACAACCTGGATCTCTCCATGAAGCTCGCCACCCCGGGGCTACCGGGCGGCGCGGTTGGCGGCGGCGGCTCTCCGACCTCGGTGCGTGTCGACGGGATCATCGAGATGACGCTGGCGGAAGTTCCGGCGGCCGCGGCCGGGAAGAAGCCCGCGCCCAAGAAACCGGTGCGGAAGTCGACCCGCAAGCGGTAACGCGGGAGCCGAACGGGGGAGTGATGGAGTGTTGGAGTAATGGACTGCCGGTGCCCGGACGGGCGTTCCCACACTCCACTACTCCATCACTCCATCGCCCCAGCGGCCTTACCCCGCGGGGAGGACCCTGATGACGGTGGTCTCCCCCACCTCTACCTGGTCGCCCGGCCGGAGCACGGTCGGTTTGGAGGGCTCCAGCCAGCGGCCGTTGAGACTGGTGCCGTTGGCGCTTCCGAGGTCTTCCACCAGGAAGCCTCCCTCCCCGGGAAAGATCCGCGCGTGCCGGCGTGAGACCGCGTCGTCATGGCGGACGTCGATCTCGGGCACCCGCCGCGAGGCCGGATCGGGACGGCCGATCAGTGCCTCCCCGGTCAGCTCCAACGCGCGAACTTGCCCTTTGGAGGTGACCTGGAGCTTCAGGCAGCCCGCGGCAGGCGTGGCGCTGCCCACGGCCGCGACGACACCTTTGCGGTGCTGAAAGACTGGAAACTGGAACGCCTGCAGCGTGCTCGGCGCCGGACCCCAATCTGCCTGATCCGCCAGGCCGACAAACACCCCCTCGCTGATGAGCAGGTTGTTCTCGGGGCAGCTTTTCTGCAGGTGACCGGCAGTGTCGAGGGTGCGGCTCATCACCTCGCCGAGGGGCGTGCCCTCCGCCATGAGGAGCGGCCCGTGATGCACGCCGATGCGCACGCGGATCGGGGCGGCCCCGGAGTTGGCGGGATCGTTCAACCCCTCCAGGATCTCCAACCCACACGCCACGCCGTCCGCCGGGCGGGTGAACAGGGCCAGCAGGCCATCGCCGGACCAGACCGAGTCCAGGCAGCCGTGCTTCTCCAGCAGCCGGCGGACGAAGGCGCGGAACTGCGCGAACTGCTCCTGGATTACCTGCGTCAGGCCCGGGTGCTTCATCCGGGCGGAGCCCACCACGTCGAGCGAGAGGGCCGTCCGCTGCTCCCGGACTAGCGGACCGGTCCGGGGGCCGGTCGAGCCCGCCGTCGAAGCCGGGGCGCCTGCGCTGGCCGCAGGGGTGGGTGCGGGCGGAACCGGGACCGCCGCCGGGGCCGGGATGGCCGGACGGGTAGCCGAAGGGTCCAGCGCTCGGAAGAACGTCTCGGCATCCTGAAAGCGATCAGACGGGTCTTTCGCCAGCGCCTTCCGGGCCGCGTCGCGGAGCCAATTTGGCAATCGAGGGTCCAGCTCCGGGACTTCGCGGTGCACGTGCCCGTCGAAGACCTCTTCGGTGGTGGGACCCGGGAACGGAAGCTGGCCGGTGAGGATCTGGTGCAGGATGACCCCCAGCGCGTAGACGTCTACCCGCCCATCCACCCGCTTGCCCAGAATCTGCTCGGGCGCCATGTAATACGGAGTTCCCACACGGATTCCGGGGAGGGTCACGCCCGGCGCATCCTTCAGCCGCGCCACGCCGAAGTCCATCAGCGTCACCCGGTTCTCCGCGCTCACCATCACGTTCGCGGGCTTTACGTCCCGGTGGACGATCCCCTGGCGATGGGCGTAGGCAAGGGCCCGCGCGATCTGCCGGGTGAGCAGCAGCGCGGTATCCACCGGTACCGGCTCGCGCATCACCGCTTCCAGCGTCTGCCCCTCGTGGTAGGCGGTAGCGAGGAAGAAGAGGCCGCCGTCCTCACCCGCGTCGTAGACGCGCAGGATGTTGGGATGCTCCAGCAGCGCCATCAGGCGCCCTTCCTCCCGGAACCGCTCGACGAACTCCTGCGACGTGGTCCAGAGTGGATGCAGCACCTTGAGCGCCGCCAGCCGGCCGAGGTGGACGTGCCGGCTCCGGTAGACGACACCGAGCCCACCTCGGCCGATCTCGGCGAGGAGTTCATAGGCACCGATAGTCGATCCAGGTCCGCGCAAGGTTTCGGTCATAACGGAGCGGGGCGGGCAGCCGGAAGCAGCGAGCCGTCCTTCCTTCGGACGAGGCTGTCCACCAGAATGATTATGGCCGCTTTCGGCGGTTCCACAGGTGCGGCTGGTCACACCGCACTGCGAAGAGCGCTACCCGCCCGGCAATTCGTTGGACGACCGAGAGCGTCCCTGCGTTCGGTTTCCGCGTCGATTTTGGAACGAGCAGGAACCTAGCGACCGCTTTCTGCTCCAGCGGGCCGGCTCAGACGTCGTCCTCATCCGGCCGGCGGCGGTCCAGGTCCACCCGGCTGCTGAGCTCGAACGAGTTGTCCTGCGGCTGATAGCCTAAGGTTTTCCGCGTGCTGGTGATGTCCAGCCGCTTGAACTGGTTGTCCGAGACGCCGTGCACGATCTCAAAGCGCAGGTCGTCCGGGGCGTCGATGCACCGGTGGAGGAGCTGGGACAGATCCCGGTCG
>JAJFMS010000471.1 GCA_020696885.1 Armatimonadota bacterium
CGCCCCAGGGCTTCAAGGCGCTGTTCAACGGCAAAGACCTCACCAACTGGCAGGGGCTGATCGAGCTGCCGAAGCGGGACAAGATGTCCCCGGCGGAGCGGAAGGCTGCCCAGGCGCAGGCGGACGAGCTGATGCGCCAGCACTGGAGCGTGGAGAACGGCGTCCTCATCTACGACGGCAAGGGCCAGAGCCTCCAGACCGTCAAGGACTACGCCAACTTCGAGTTCTACGTGGACTGGAAGATCCTGCCGAAGGGTGACAGCGGTATCTACCTGCGCGGCAACCCGCAGGTGCAGATCTGGGATCCGACCGGCCCGGCGCTGGCCAATGGCAAGTTCATCGGGTCCGGCGGTCTGTACAACAACCAGAAGAACCCCAGCAAGCCGATCGTCGTGGCGGACAAGCCAGTAGGCGAGTGGAACACCTTCTACATCAAGATGGTGGGCGACCGCGTCACCGTGAAGCTGAACGGCCAGACCGTGGTGGATGACACCCCGCTGGAGAACTTCTGGGAGCGCGGCAAGCCGCTGCCCACCACCGGCCCGCTGGAGCTGCAGCACCACGGCAACCGGCTGGAGTTCCGCAACATCTACGTGAAGACGCTGCCGTAGAGGGGGAGTGATGGAGTAGTGGAGTGGTGGAGTAATGGGCAACAGGGGCCAGCGCGCAGCGCTGGCTACTCGCAACACTCCACTACTCCATTACTCCACTACCCCTCAGCCGATCTCCCGGGCAGGGACTCGAACCCCAATTCACGGCTCCAAAGGCCGGTGTCCTACCATTAGACGACCCGGGACCACTCCGGCGGGGAAACCCCGCGAAGTCGCGCCCAGTATACCGGCTGAACTTTCCGGATGCAAGCACGGCACGTCGCTCCGCGCCAGTACCGCCTTCCCTTGGACAGCACTGCCATGAACGCAAAATCGGCCTCCCTTCCGGTCCTGCTCTTCAGTCTCGTGGTGGCCGCCGGCCAGGCGAGCGCTCATGGGGCCGTGGCGGCGCCGCCCTCCGAGGCGGCGGAGCTGCTTTCGGTCCGCAAGATCTGGGACGCCTCGCCGCACAACGCGTTCACAGATCTCATCCGTTGGAAGGGCTCCTGGTACTGCGTGTTCCGGGAGGGTAAAGCCCACGTCTCCCCGGACGGATCCCTCCAGGTGCTCACCTCGAAGGACGGGGACACCTGGACCTCCGCGGCCCGAATCACCGACCCCCGCGGCGACCTCCGGGACGCGAAGATCACCGTTACGCCGGACAAGCGCCTGATGCTCAGCGGCGCCATCGCGCTGCCGGCGGGCGCGCCGTACAAGCACCAGTCGCTGGCCTGGTTCTCCAAGAACGGCACCACTTGGAGCGAGCCGGCGGTGATTGGCGATCCGAACATGTGGCTCTGGCGCACCACCTGGAACCGCGGCACCGCCTACAGCGTCGGCTACGGCACCGCCGAGCGGCGCTTCACCCGCCTCTACCGGAGCAAAGACGGCGCGAAGTTCGAGCCGGTGGTCGAGAACCTGTTCGATCGGGACTACCCGAACGAGCACTCCCTCGTCTTCCTGAAAGACGGCACCGCCTACTGCCTGCTGCGCCGGGACCAGGGCACCGCCACCGGACAGCTCGGGGAGTCTCACCCGCCCTACACCGACTGGACCTGGAAGGACCTGGGCAAGCGGATCGGCGGGCCCCAGATGCTGCGCCTGCCGGACGGCCGGTTCGTCGCGGCCGTGCGTCTCCACGACGGAAAGGTCCGCACGGGGCTCTGCTGGCTGGACCCCGCCACTGCCACGCTCACCGAGTTCCTCCCCCTCCCTTCCGGCGGCGACTGCAGCTACGCCGGCCTGGTGTGGCACGACAAGCTCCTCTGGGTGAGCTACTACTCCTCCCACGAGGGGAAGACCAGCATTTACCTCGCCAAGGTGAAGCTGCCGAAGAAAGGCTGAGGGGCTCGGTTTGATGCAAGCAGTGCACGACAGCACGGTGGTACCGGATCCCCGGATCACCGAGTGGGTGGAGCGGTTCCACCGGGACGGCTACCTCTTCGTGCCGGGCGTGCTGCCGCTGGACAGGTGCGCTGAACTGCGCGAAGACCTGGACCGCGCTTTCCTGGAGCGCGGCAAGTTCGGCGGCACCATCGACCTGTGCGAGCGGCTGTTCGAGGTGAGCGACGCTAACCTGCGGCTCTTCGAGTTCGAGCCGATCGTCAGCTTCGCGGAGGCGCTGATCGACGGGCCGTGCCACGTCATCCACAACAACTCCTTCCGCACCCCGCCCGGCGGCGGGATCACCACGTGGCACCAGGACGATCCCCCGCACTTCCTGGTCACGGACGGCGAGCCGCCCACCAACGTCCGGCTGCCGGTGCTGGTGTTCACCTGCAACTACTACCTGACGGATGTCACCGAGGAGACGCTGGACGGCACGGAGACGATCCCCGGCTCCCACCTCTTCGGCAAGCCGTGCCCGCGCAGCATGGAAGGGACGGAGTGGGAGGGCCGGATCCAGCACAACCTGGGCCCCGCCGGTAGCGTCTGCATGTTCAACTGCCAGGTGTGGCACCGCGGCGGCCCGAACCGGGGCACCCGCACGCGGTATGTCACGCAGGTTACCTACGGGCGCCGGATCATCGGGCACAAGTACTACCCGTTCATGAACTACCAGATGCCGGAGCACGTGTACCGCGACGCCAGCCCCCGACTGAAGCGGCTGCTGGGGTTTCTACCGCACGGCAACTACGGGTAGCAGTCGATCCAACGGTGATCTACTGGCTCCCGTTTCCGGCTAGGAGAAAACACCTCCTCCGGCGCCGGGGCGGCGCCCTTGTGAAGCCCCCGAGACCGGCCGGGTGCCCTCAGGGCGGCGGCTCGCAGGCGGTGGCATCCACCCGTGTAACGTTGCACGGAACACGAACGCCGGAGCCGCCCGTTAGTCCCAGCGTCTTTTGCTGGGACGTGAAAGGGCGCGCGCAGGCCCGTTCGCGGGAGGGTGGGTGCTACCGCCAAGGGCCGGGGGTGACCCCCGCCACGGTGGCCGTTAGCGAGAAGAGGCACATCCCGTTGGTCTGAGCTAGAGCCTCACGAGCTGTAGCTCGGTGGTTAGTCACAGTACTCGGTGACCACGGCGAACAACCGGCCGACGTCCACCGGCTTGCCGATGTAGGCAACAAACTTGAGGGCGCGGGGCACGTCGTCCAGGGCGGAAAGGATCGCTACCGGGATCTCGCGCCACTGGGGGTTCGCCAGCATGCTGTCCCGTAGCTCCCAGCCGTTCATCACCGGCATCATCAGGTCCAGCAGGATCAGCCGGGGCGCCCGGTTGGTACGGAGGTAGTCGACCGCCGCCGCGCCGTTCTCCGACTCGGCCACCGAATAGCCGCGGGAGGAGAGAAGCTCCGCCAGCAAGCTCCGGAGTGCCGGCTCGTCCTCGACGATCAGGATATCGTGCCCGTCTGCTGTTTCCGCCACCCGGCAACTCCTTACGGTCTTCTTGCTTCCTTGCCTGGACGTACGGTAACAGGCAGAGTGCTCACTTGCCTACCTGCTTATCGATTCCGGAGCGACGTTCTTCAAGCTCGGCGAGCGTCCGAGGCCAATCCTCCCGCAGGAGGCGGGACATTGCCCGGTCGGCGAGCACTTTACCACCGGTCTGGCACGTCACACAGTAGTTGGATTCATTGTCGGCATAAGTGATCCGCTGCACCGGCGAGCTGCAAACCGGGCACGGCTGCTCGAAGCGGCCGTGAACCGCCATCTCGGGCCGGAACGCAGTGACCTTCTCCGGAAACCCCTCGCCGATCTCGTCGCCCAACCGCTGGATCCACTCCGCAAACACCGCCCGCACGGCTTCGAACAGGCGCTCCGTCTCCTCGTCCGAGAGGCGGCTGGTCAGCTTAACCGGGGAGAGCCGCGCCCGGTGCAGGATCTCGTCCGAGTAGGCGTTTCCGATTCCGGAGAACAGCCGCGGGTCGGTGAGCGCCCGCTTGAGCGTGTGGCTCTCGCTTGCCAGCACGGCCCGGAAGGCCGGGAGGTCCGCGTCCAACACCTCCAGCCCGCCGCGATCCTGCTCGCGCAGCGCTTCTTCACCCTGCAGTAGGTGCAGCGAGGCGCGCCGCTTGGAGCCGGCCTCGGTTAGCACCAATGAGCCGCCTTCGAAGTCAAACGCCGCGAGCCCCAGCTTGCCGGGTAACTTCGCCCCGGCCGGCTTCCAGTGCAGGCGCCCCGCGATCATCAGGTGGATCACCAGGAACAGGTCCCCTTCCAGGGCCAGCACCACGCGCTTGCCCAGCCGCCGGACGCCGGTCACGCGCTTGCCGGCGGCCTCGGAGATCGGGGGCACCGCGGTCCGGAGCAGAAACGGGTTGCCCAGGCGGACCCCCTGGAGCGTCATGCCTACTACCCGGGGTTCCAGGGCTCGCAGGTAGACCTCGATGTCAGGCAGCTCCGGCATCGGCGCCCTCTCTTCGATCGGGGGGCCAGACCAC
>JAJFMS010000472.1 GCA_020696885.1 Armatimonadota bacterium
AGTAGGCCGCGGCGGCGCCGTCTCGCGTATAGAGCGAGGCGGCGTTTCCGTACGGGCTCCGGTTTTCGATCGAGATCGCCTCGTCGAGCGTATCCACCCGGATGACCGAGAGTACCGGTCCGAAGATCTCGTCCCGGAGACACTCGTCCTCCGCTGCGAGCCCGTCGAGCACGGTCGGCCCCACGTAGTAGCCGTCTGCTGCCCCCTCGGGTGCCGCGCCGTCGCTACGGACGGCGCTTGCGGCGCCGCGTCCGTCCAGCCGGAGGCGCGCGCCGCGCGCCGCGGCACGGTCGATGTAGCCGAGGATGCGATCTCGGGCCGGGGCGCTGATGATCGCGCCCACGTCCACGCCGATCCGGAGCGCCCGCGCCTGCTCCGTGACGGCATCCAGGATCGCCTCTGTCGCCGCCCCGCGACCCACGAGGATGAGCACGCTGGCGGCCATGCACCGCTGGCCGGCACAGCCCATCGCGGAGCTGACCACGTTCCGCGCGGTGGCGTCCGGATCCGCGTCCGGAAGCACTACCAGGTGGTTCTTCGCGCCGCCCAGGGCCAGGACCCGTTTGCCCGCGGCGGTGCCGCGCTCGTAGACCGCGCGCGCGGCGGGGGTGGAGCCGACGAAGGCGACGGCCTCGATCTCCGGATGGTCGAGGAGGGCCTCGGAGGTCTGGCGATCCCCCTGGAGGACGGAGAACACCCCCGCGGGAAGGCCCGCTTCCTGAAGCAGCTCCGCCAGGCGCAGCGGGGTGAGCGGTACCTGCTCGGACGGCTTCAGGATGAAGCTGTTGCCCGCGGCGATCGCCAGCGGGAACATCCACATCGGCACCATGGCGGGAAAGTTGAACGGCGTGATCCCCGCGGTCACCCCCAGCGGCAGTCGCCGGGTGTAGCAGTCCACCCCGGAGCTGACTTCCAACAGCTCACCGGCGCCCAGCGCGGGCAGCGCTGCGGCGAACTCGACCACCTCCAGGCCGCGACGGATCCCGGCTTCCGACTCGCCGACCGTCTTCCCGTTCTCTCGCGTTACGAGCGCGGAAAGCTCGACGAGGTGCTCCTCGACCAGCGCCTTGAAGCGATACAGCGGCTGCACGCGCTCCTTGATCGGCACCCGGCTCCAGGACTCGAACGCCTCGCGCGCCAGCCGCACCGTCACCTCTACCGCCTCGGGGCCGGCCGGCGCCAATGCCCCCAGGCTGCGGCCGTCCAGCGGGCTGCTCACCGGTATGGGGGTAGCGCTCTCCGTCTCCAGCGCGCGACCGCCGATCCAGTGCGGGACACGGCTCGTTTCAGCAGTCATTCAGATCACCCAGTTCCGGAGGTAGCGGGCCGATTGGATCAGCGAGCGCTTTCGGTCTTCCAGGGAGCCCTCGTAGGCGCGGTCTCCCGGTGCACGCGCACGTCCTTCGCGTGGACATGGGAGATCCGGTCGCCGAACTCGCGGATCGGCTGCACCTCATCCATCCCCTGCCACACCAGGTGGGAAGGGTCGTAGTTGAGACCGAAGCTCGGGCTGGGGATCTCCGTGAACATCCGGCGCCAGACGGCGGGGGAGATGGCCAGGTTCTTGCCGCCCGGCCACTCATCCCGGGTGAAAAGCATCGGGCAGTTTTCGATCCCGATGCGCACTCCGTGCTCTTCGGCCAGCCGGATGAGCGGGAGCCAGACTTCCAGGACCCGGGGCCAGTAATCAACGATCGACTGCATCGCGTCCCGGCCCTCGAACGAGAGCAACAGCGACCGCCCCAGACCCGGCCCCAGCAGCGAGGCCGCACGGATCACCCGCTCGATCTGGCGGACCGCGATCTCGCTTTCCGCGGGATCGGCGGAGAGTGCATTGGGATAGTAGCCGAGGCCGCTGATCTCCACGCCGGTGGCGGCCATCAACTCCCGCACCCGCGCCGCTTCCGCGGGGCCAAACTCCGTTACGTCCAGGTGCGTGACCCCCGCGTACCGGCGCTCCGCGCCCCCGCGCGGCCAGCACATCACCTCCACGCAGTCGTAGCCCGCCTCCGCGGCAAAGGCGGCCACCTCCTCCAGAGACAACTCCGGCAAGATCGCACTGACAAACCCCAGTTTCATGCACGTCCCTTTCGCTCCGCGAGGAGGCCTTCACATCTCAAACGAGTCGTTCGACACCGAGGCGCCGCATTCCCCAGCTGAGAAGGTAGGCGCCTAGGAGTAGTGGAGTGCTGAAGTAGTGGAGTGATGGGCGGTGCCCTAACGGGCGCATGCGCCTCGCGGCCGCAGGCCGCACCAGGACCCACTACTCCAGCACTCCACTACTCCATTACTCCTTACCACCCGGTTATGCGGCGCCCCGATCGCAAATTGCCCGGATCATGGATCACGCTGCATGGAAGGAACGCGGCGCTGCCGCCGGGTATCTGGGAGCGGAGCCCGCAGGTTTCCTGGAGGAGTGCGCATGGTGACAGTGGCAGTAGTGGGTGCCGGAATGATCGGCCGCGCCTGGGCGATCGTATTCGCGCGCGCCGGACACACGGTGCGGCTCTGGGACGGGGTTCCGGGCGTGGCGGAAGACGCGCTGGCGGTGATCTCGGCGCGCGTGACGGAGCTCGCGGAAGCGGGCCTCTCCGCCCCATCGGACGAGGTCCTGCCGCGCATCCAGGCGGTGTCCACCCTGGAACAAGCGGTGACCGGCGCCGGCTACGTGCAGGAAAACCTCCCGGAAGAGGTTTCGCTCAAGCGCCAGGTCTTCGGCGAGCTGGACCTCCTCGCCCCGGCCGAGGCGATCCTGGCCAGCTCTACCTCCGCGATCCCCGCCTCGGCGTTCACGGAGGAGCTGACCGGACGGCACCGCTGCCTGGTGGCGCACCCGGCCAACCCGCCGTACCTGATTCCGATGGTGGAGGTCTGCCCCGCCCCGTGGACCGCGCCGGAAGTCACCGCCCGCGCCCGCGAATTCCTGACGGAGGCGGGCCAGGTGCCGGTGTTGGTGCGGAAAGAGATTCCCGGCTTCATCCTGAACCGGATCCAGGGCGCACTGCTGAACGAGGCCTTCCGCCTGGTGGGTGAAGGGTACGTGAGCGCGGAAGACCTGGACAAGACGGTAGCGCACGGGTTGGGGCTGCGGTGGTCGTTCATCGGGCCGTTTGCGACCATCGATCTGAACGCGCCGGGCGGCGTGGCGGATTACTGCGCGCGGTACGGTCCGTTCTATGAGCGACTGGCGAGCGATCCGCCTCCGGCCGGGATGTGGAGCGGGGAGCTAGCCGAGGGGCTGAACCGGAGAGCGCGCGAACACTGCTCCCTGGAGGACCATCCCTCCCGGCAGGCCTGGCGGGACCGGCGGCTGATGGCCCTGGCGGCCCACAAGCAGGCGATGGAGAACAGCGAAGGGGGCGAACCCAATGCCTGAGATGACCGGCGCCCGCTTCCTCGCCGAATCCCTGGAAGCCTACGGCGTGACCCACGTCTTCTTTGTGCCCGCGATCCTCAGTCACACCCTGGCCGAGCTGGACCGCCGCACCAGCATCAAGCGGATCATGACGCACGGTGAGAAGGCCGCCGTCTACATGGCGGACGGCTACGCCCGCGCCAGCGGCCGGGTTGGCGTCAGCTTCGCGCAGTGCATCGGGGCGGCGAACCTCGCAGCAGGGCTGCGCGATCCCTACCTGGCCTGCACCCCGCTGGTGGTGCTTACGGGCGGTCCCTACCCGCAGACCCAGGGGCGGCACACGTACCAGGAGATCGAGGACTTTCCGCTCTTCAAGCCGGTCACCAAGTTCAGCGCCCGGGCCGACACCGCCGCGCGCCTGCCGGACCTGCTGCGGCAGGCGTTCCGCGAGGCGACCACCGGCACCCCGGGCCCGGCGCACGTGGAGCTGCAGGGACACCTGGGCGAGCTGGAGCAGCAGGTGGCGGATCTCGAGATCGTGCGGGAGGAGCGGTTCGGCCGCGCCCCGGCGTTCCGGCCGCTCCCCGAGCCAGAGGCGATCCGGCAGGCGGCGCGGCTCCTGGAGCAGGCCGCTCGCCCCGTGATCGTGCTGGGAGGGGGTGCGCGTTGCTCCGGGGCGCGGAACGAGGTGCTGGCCCTGGCCCGGCGGCTGGGGATCCCGGTGGCGACCTCGCTGAACGCCAAGGAGCTGTTTCCGGGAGATGACCCGCTCTCGCTGGGAGTGCCGGGG
This sequence comes from Armatimonadota bacterium, assembly GCA_020696885.1. Next base: position 4,146 of record JAJFMS010000472.1, read on the forward strand.
ATCTATGCCCGGAGGAGCGCGAACGAGGCACTGTTGGAAGCGGACCTGGTGTTCTTCATCGGCAGCCACACCGGGAGCCAGGTGACCCTCAAGTGGCAGATTCCGCGTCCCGGCACGCGGGTGATCCAGCTCGACATCAACCCCGCCGAGCTGGGCCGGCATTACCCGAACGAGGTATCGCTGGCCGGAGACGCGCGGGAGACGCTGCGGCTCCTCGTCCCCGCGACGGACCCGGAGACCGCTTCCACCCGCGCGCCGTGGCTCGCGCGTGTGCGGGAGCTAGCGGCTCGGTGGCGCGCTGACTTCGAGCCCCAACTGGCTTCGGAGGCGGTCCCGATCCGGCCGGAGCGGATCTGCCGCGAGCTGACCCGGCACCTGCCGTCCGATGCGCTCCTGGTCTCCGAGACCGGCCACGCCGGGATGTGGTCCGGGGGCATGGTGGATCTCACCGCCCCGGGGCAAGGCTACCTCCGCGCCGCCGGCTCCCTCGGCTGGGGGCTTCCGGCGGCCCTCGGCGCAAAGCTTGCCAGTCCGGAGCGCCCGGTGCTCCTCTTCTCCGGCGACGGCGGCTTCTGGTACCACCTGAGCGAGCTAGAGACGGCGGTCCGCTGGAACATCAACGCGGTGCTGCTGGTGAACAACAACCGATCGCTCAACATGGAGATCGATCTTTACACCGACGCTTACGGCGGCAGGCTCGAAGGGAACCACGGGGAGCTGTGGAAGTTCACGGACGTGAGCTTTGCTGCCGTGGCGGAGAAAATGGGAGCTCTCGGCATCCGCGTGGAGCAGCCGGGTGAGCTCGCGGGCGCTCTGGACCGCGCCTTCTCCGCCAACCGGCCGTGCGTGGTGGAGGTGATGACCGACATCGAAGCCCTGGCCCCAGTGGCAGTGGCGCCCTGAGGGCCCTGAAGGGTAACCGGATCATCCGGCAGTCGAGATCGGTCTGGCGACACGCCGGTTACAGAAGACGGCATCACCAAATCGGGAGGTGATGCCGTCTTGTGGTCTGAAACGCACCGCTCCACCCCTTACATGCCATCTCCGTCCGGCGTGGGGGTGGGCTCGGGCTCCGGCGCCGGTACGGGCGCCGGCTCATCCACCGGCGCGGCCTCCTTGTGGGGCGGCTCGGGGCGGCTGCGCGGCTCCACGGGGGCCGGCTCGGGGCGGGGCGCCGGCTCGGCGGGCTCCGCCGGCTTCGCCGCGGCCGCTACCTGCTCCGGTTCGGTACGCCGCTCGACTGGCGGCTTCCGGCGGGCTCGGCGGCGACGGGGTCGCGGGGCGGGCTTCTCGGCTTTCACCTCGTCCACGTTGGCTTGCGGCGGCGCGGTCATTGCCAGGCGCCCGGATTTTGCGGGGGCTTGCTTACGGGCGGGCGCGAGCGTCCGGATCGTCACGATCGGCGCTTCTACGGCATCCGCCGCTTGCACGGTGCGCCCCGCGGTGCATCCGGAGCTTCCTCCAGCCAGCATGGCGGCCAGCGCCGCGGCCGAGAGCGATCGCGTCCAGCCGGGTCCCCACTTCCGCGGGGGCGAGCCCCGGCCTGAGATCGGTGTCCACATCCTGCTCCTCCTTTCGCGGTTCTCTTGCTTCCTTCAGGCATGGGTACCCGGGGAGCGAGGAGAGAAAACCGTGGAGGCGCGTCGACTACCCCTCAGCGCCGCGCATTGGTGAGCACGGAGATCCGGAACGACTCCAGCTCGCGCGGCTCGGGCGGATCCTGGCCCATCGCTGCCAGGCCCCCTTTGGTGAAGCGGTGAACCACCACCCGGGACCGCTCCCGGATGAGCAGAAAGGCATAGAAGCCCCGGTTGTCCATCGGTGTCCAGGCGAACTCCGCGCCCGGCACCAGCTCCTGGAACATCTCCTGCGCGTTCTGCATACCGCGCCGCATCTGCTCGAAGTACGTTGCCATAAAGCCTATCGTGCGTTAGCACCCTGGAGTCGTAGGGCAC
>JAJFMS010000473.1 GCA_020696885.1 Armatimonadota bacterium
CCTGCGGGGCGGCGCTGGGGCTCGGCCGCGAGCAGCTCGTCAGCGTGCTCCAGCGAGCCGCAGACGACGAGGCGCAGAGCCCGCTGATCCGCGGCGCCGCGGCCGGGGCGCTCTGGACCCTGGGGGAGGCGACGCGGGACTCGGTGCTCGCCGGGATCCGATACTGCTCCGACGCGGCCCGGCTCGGTGATTACCTGACCGGGTTGTTTGCACTGGCGCGGGAGACGGTCCAGCGCCATCCGGACCTGGTGTTGAGCATCGACCAGCTCCTCTCGCAGTACAGCGAGGACCAGTTCCTCGAGGCGCTTCCGGCACTCCGCCTCGCCTTCTCCTACTTCACGCCGCGTGAGAAGCACTACATGGCGGAGACGTTGCTGGAGGCGCTCGGCCTGGCGGCGGCGCCACCGCTGCCGGCGCTGGAGGTCGGCCCGGAAGTGGCGGCAGCCGCGCTGGCGCTGGAGGCGCGGGTCTTCGAATCGGTCCGGCGCTACGGACTGCGCGGGGAGGAGACGGCATGACGGATGATCGATCGCGACGCACTCGCTGGCGGCTGGTGTTGGGTCCCGGCTCCGAAAGCTGCCTCGGCGCTCTTCCCGAAGGCGAATGGGAAGAGCGAGACCAGGCGCTCGGCTACCTCTACGACCGTGAATACGGCTGCGACCGCAACGTGCGCCGCTCCAAGGGCGGCAAGGGCTCGCTGGATCCCTCGCAGCTCACCGTCCCGGATTGGATCAACGTGGTCCACGAGCTGTTTCCGCAGCGGACGATCGAGCGGATCGAGAAGGACGCTCTGGAACGATACGGGATCGACGAGATGGTCACCAACCCGGAACTGCTCAGCCGCGCGCAGCCCAGCCCCACGCTCCTGAAGGCCGTGCTGCGCACCAAGCACCTGATGAACCAGGAAGTGCTGGCGCTGGCGCGGGTGCTCGTGCGGAAGGTGGTGGAGCAGCTCGTGGAGCGACTGGCGCGGCAGGTGCAGTCCCCCTTCGTCGGCGCCATCGACCGTAGGAAGCGCTCGCACATGAAGGTGGCGAAGAACTTCGACGCACGCACCACCATCCAACGCAACCTGCGGCACTTTGACCCGGAGTCGAAGCGCCTCTTCATCCGCACGCCCTACTTCTATTCCCGGGTGCGGCGGCAGGTGGACCGGTGGCAGCTCATCATCCTGGTGGACGAGTCCGGCAGTATGATGAACAGCGTCATCCACTCCGCCGTCACCGCCGCCATCTTCTGGGGCATCAAGAGCCTGCGAACTCATCTCGTGCTGTTCGACACCGAAGTGGTGGACGTCACGAACCACTGCAGCGACCCGGTGGAGACGTTGATGAAGGTGCAGCTCGGCGGCGGCACCGATATCGGCAGCGCCCTCGCCTACGCCTCCACGCTGGTCGACAACCCACGGAGGACCGTCGTGGTCCTGATCACGGACTTTTTCGAGGGCGCCCCGGTGGGCCGGCTGCTCGGCGTGGCCAAGCAGCTCATCGACAGCGGGGTGAACCTCCTGGGCCTCGCGGCGCTGGACGAGCAGGCGAACCCGACCTACGACCGAGACCTCGCCGAGCGGATCGTGGCACTCGGCGGCCACGTGGCGGCCATGACCCCCGGCGAGCTGGCGGACTGGGTGGCGGAGAAGGTACGCTGACATGCGCTCCGACCTGCTGGCACTCACCGCCGACGACCTGGTAACCCTGGCAAACCGGGGCATCGTCAAGCGCGCCCAGACCGAGCTGGACTCCGGCCAGTTCACCTTCGAGGCGGATGAAGCCGAAGGAGCCGTCTCTGTACGGTGGTCGGACGAGGTAACCTGCCTGATCCCGGCCGGCAAAGGCCTGCAGGACGCCCGCTGTACCTGCCCCGCCACCACCCTCTGCCGGCACGTCATCCGGTCGGTTCTCGCGTACCAGAAGCTAGTGGCTAGTGAGCAGTCCGCCGTCGGCGTGACTGAGGCGCCAGACGCTGCTCCGCCCCCAGAGCCCACCCCAAACACCGAACACCAAACACCAAACACCGACCCCCTCCCCCCAACACCTGAACACCTGAACACCCGAACGCCTGACCCGTGGGATCCCGGCGCGATCACGGACGAGGTGTTGGAGCGGGAGATTCGGAAGCCGCTGCTGGCGCGGGCGCGGCGGCAGTTCGACGAGGGGCTGGTGCTGGAGCTGGTGCGGAGCGCCAAGCCGACGGCACGCTTCTTTACGCTGGGCTGCACCCTGCGGTTCCTGGTACCCGGCGACCTCCGGTACACCCACTGCGACTGCGCCGATCCGAACCCCTGCGGACACGTGCCGCTTGCGGTGTGGGCGTTCCGAATGCTGGATGCGGATCGGTCCAGCGGGACGTTCTCCACCCGGAAAGAAGCCTATCCGGTTCCATCCGACCTCCTGGACGAGATCGAGGCGTCCCTGCTGGAGTTGTGCGCCGCTGGGGCTGCCGGTACGGCCTCTTCGGCGATCGATCGACTGCGGCGGCTGGAGACCCGCTCCCGGGAAGCCGGGCTGATCTGGCCGGGGGAGATCCTCGCGGAGCTGGTGCAGCAGCTCGAAGCATACGCGGCCCACGACGCGCGGTTCAGCCCGGTGGCAATTGCCGACCTGGCCGGGGAGCTGTGTATCCGGATGGACGCCATCCGCGCGGATACCGGGGAGGTACCGCAGCTCTTCATCCGCGGCTCGGAATCGGATCGGCTGACGGACGTCGGCAACGCGAGGCTGGTGGGCCTGGGGTGCGGAGCCGCAATGCGGCGCGGTGGCGTGCAGCTCTCCGCTTACCTTCAGGACGTCGATTCGGGTCAGGTGGTCGCTGTCTCCCGGGACTTTGCGGATCCGCCCGCCGACTCTGGTGCGGCGCCGGCGCCGCTCTGGGAGCTGGCACGGGTCCCGGTGCTGAAGGGGGTTCCGCTGACAGCACTCGGAGCCGGGCAGCTCCTGGTTCAGGGCGGTAAGCGAACCCCCGGCGGCACCTACCAGCCGGGGCGCGCCCGGTTCTCCTGTAACCCGCAGTCGTTCCAGTGGGAGTCGCTCCGCCCACCGGTGCTCGTGGAGGACCTCGCCGAGCTCACCCTCCGTCTCGCGGCTCAGCCGCCCGCCGCACTCCGGCCCCGCCGGGTGGCTTCGGACCTGGTGGTGTGCGCGGTCGGGAAGATTTCTGCGATGCAGTACTCGGAGCTCGAACAAGCGCTCTACCTCGCATTCGAGGGCGCTGGCGGCGGCGAGGCGCTGGCGGTACTCCCATTCGTGGGCCGGGCGCGCGAGGGGATGGACGCCCTGCTGGCGCGGCTGCGGGATGAACCCGACAGCCTCCGGTTCATCGCCGGAAAGGTCCGCTTGAGCGGCCCCAGCCCGCTGGTCACGCCGATTTCGCTGGTGTTCGGTCAGGATCGCGTCCGGCAGATCGTGCAGCCATGGGTGGACCGGGTGGAATCCACATCGCCGGCGGCCACCGCCTCCTCCGGCAGCACCTCTCCTTCCGGCGGTAATCCGATCGCCGGCTTTCCGGGTGCCCTGACGGAGCTGCTGGGCGAGCAGTGGCTTCTCGGGCTGCGCCGGGCGGACGAGCGGATGGGTGGGCACTGGCGGGAGCTCTCCCAGCGCGGCGCGGCCATCGGGTTCGATCGCCTGATCCGGCCGGTTGAGCGGATCGCGGCGGAGCTGGAGCGGAAACGGGCGACGCTGAATTGGAATCCCGACCCCGCCGCCCGCGCGATGCTGCAGCTCGCCGTGCTCGCGCGGATCGCCAGCGAGCAGAGCGCCGGCACATGACCCTCGACCAACTCCTGGGCCACCGCCGCGTGGCGATCGGCGATGGCGGCCTCGCCACCATGCTCCAGGCGGAAGGGCTCCCGCTTTACCGCGCTCCCGAGCCCTGGAACCTGGAGCGGCCGGAGGCGGTGACGGCGCTCCACCGTGCCTACGCGGCGGCCGGTGCCCAGTGGGTGCAGACGAACACCTTCGGCGGGAACGGTCCACGCCTGGCCCACTGCGGCCTGGAGCGAGCCGTAGAGCGCGTCAACCGGGAAGCGGTCCTCTGCGCCCGCGCCGCCGGTGAGGGACTCATCGTACTAGCGTCAGTCGGACCCACCACCGCGCCCGCGGACGCCTGGGAGGTGGTGTACGCCGCGCAGTGTGCCGCGCTGGGGCAGGCGGGGATCGATGGCGTGATGGTGGAGACGATCGTCTCGCTGGCGGAGGGCACGGCGGCCATCCGCGCGGCCGCCCGGATCAGCCGGCTCGTCATTGCCTCTTACACCCCCGGAGCCGATGGGAACCTGCTGGACGGTACCGCCGCGGAAACAGCGGCCCACGCCTTCGTCGCCGCCGGGGCCGTAGTCGTCGGCGTAAACTGTGGCTCCGGCCCTGCGGCGCTGCTGCCTGCCGCCGCCCGCCTCGTGGCTGCGGAGGCGGCGCCGGTGTTCGCGGCGCCGAACGCCGGCCTGCCGGAGATCC
>JAJFMS010000004.1 GCA_020696885.1 Armatimonadota bacterium
GCACCGCCCGCCTGAACCGTGTCCGCGCTCACCGTCCGCGAAGGTTTCACGCCCGCGGAAGGCGAACGCCTGGATCACAGCAGGTCCGCTCTGCGGAAGGAATTCCGTAAACCCCCGGATCTTGCCATCATTCTGAAGTCCCCTCAGGAGACCGCCATGAGACCCCTCGTGAGCACCCTTGCCCTCCTCCTCACCCTGGCGCTGACCGCGGCCGTGGGTGCGGCGCCGGACAAGGTCAAGCTGATTTACAAGGCGCAGGCCGGCCAGGTCGCGCGCTACCGCTCGGAGGCGGCCCTCGAGGTCGAATTCGGCGGGATGAAGGTGAACGCCGAAATCAAGGACGTGGAGAAAGTGACCTATTCCGAGGTCGCCGCGTCCGGAAACCTGACCATCGAGCGTGAGACTGAGTCCTCGGAAGCCACGATCAACGGCCAGAAGCTCCCGTCCGAGCCTTCCACCGAGAAGACCACGGTGGTGATGCGCTCCAACGGCACGCTGGTCTCCTTGAAGTCGTCCACCGACACGGCGGAGCAGACGAAGCTCTCCGTCCGGATGTTCGGCGCCACCAACCCGATCTTCTCGCCGGACGACGCCGGCGTGGGCACCAAGTGGTCGCACGAGTTCAAGTCCGACGTTGACTCCGGCCAGGAGGCCGCAAAGGGCGACTACGAGCTGCTGGCCTTCGAGAAAGTGGACGGGCTGGACGCCGCGAAGATCAAGTTCACCTACCAGGAGACGCTCGCGAAGCCGGCGCTCGCCAGCAAGGGCACGGCCTGGGTGGAGCTGTCGTCCGGCGACACGCTCAAGGCGGACTTCGAGATGGAGAACTTGCCGTTCGGGTCGGCCGACATGATGGTGCTCGCCAGCGGGAAGGTGCACCAGGAGCGGATCTCCGGCGGGCCGCTCGGTGGCCCGAAGGGTGCGGACGGCAAGGCGGCGCCCGCGAAGCCCAAGACGGTCGACGAGATCGTCAAGGACTACGAGAAGCTGCCCGGCCTGTTCACCCTCTACCGCAAGAAGGACGCCGGCCGCGAAACGATCTACCTGGAGCTCACCGAGAGCCAGCTCGAGAAGCTGTTCTTCCTGCAGGCCACGGCCAGCACCGGCACCGGCGATGCCGTCATCGCCGGCGATCCACTGAGCGACGTGCTCTTCCGGTTCCGCACCGCGGGCGAAGACCGGCTGCTGATGGTGACACCGAACCTTAACTTCACGGCGGCCGAGGGTTCTCCCATCGCTCGCTCCGTAAAGCGGGCCTTCGCGGAAGGCTACCTCGACTCGTTCAAGATCGAGGCTCGCCAGCCCGAGCGGAAGTCGATGATCATCAACATCAGCGAGATGTTCCGGAATGACATCGCGGGCGTCTCGCAGGTGCTGGCCGGAGCCGGGGTCGTGGGCATGTCGCTGGGCGGCGGCTTCTCGCTGGACAAGGAGAAGACGTTCCTGGAGACGCTCAAGGTCTTCCCGGACAACCTCTACATCGAGACCGCCTACCACTTCGTGCGCGGCGGCGTGCCGGGCGCGGGCCTGGGCGGCGCCGGGGGCGGCCTGGCCGACCCCCGCAGCCTGCCGCTCCGCGTCAACTTCAACCTGTTCGCCATCGACGAAACGGGCTACCGGCCCCGGTTGGCGGATCCGCGGGTAGGCTATTTCTACACCGAGGTCCAGGACTTCACCGACGACGGCCGCGACTCGCAGATGGTTCGCTACATCCTGCGCTGGGACCTGGAGAAGCAAGACCCCTCCGCCAAGGTCTCTCCGCCGAAGAAGCCGATCACCTTCTGGATGGACAACGCCATCCCGGTGGAATACCGCGACTCGGTGCGCGACGGGATCTTGATGTGGAACAAGGCGTTCCTCAAGATCGGCATCAAAGACGCCGTGGTCGTGAAGCAGATGCCGGACAAGGCGGAGTTCGACCATGCGGACATGCGCTACAATGTCATCCGCTGGTCCACCACGCAGATGCCCCCGTACGGCGCCATTGCGCTGTTCCGGGTCAACCCGCTCACCGGGCAGATCCTGAACGCCGGCATCACGGTCGACGCCGCGCTCACCCGCTCCAGCAAGCTGGAGAAGCGGATGGAAGTGGATCCGGCGGCACACTGGGCCGAGCCCGCGGCGAAGGCCCACCGCAAGCACAACCCGTTCCGCTGCGACCTGACCGCCGGCGCGATTGACCAGTCCTGGTACGGGCTCACCGCCCTCAACCTGCTGGCGCCCGAAGGCGTGCAGATCGATGAGAAGGCCTACACCAACTCGTTCCTGCGGGCGATCGTGGCCCACGAGATGGGTCACATCCTCGGCCTGTTCCACAACTTCTCCGCGAGCACCCAGCTCAGCCTCACCGACCTGAAGAATCCCAGCCGGGTGCGGGATGCGGGCGTGATCGCTTCCGTGATGGATTACGTGCCGTTCAACATCTCCGCGCTCCGCCAGAAGGGCGTCGACTATTGGACCACCACGGTCGGTAAGTACGACAACTGGGCCGTGGAATACGGCTACTCCGCCATCGAAGGCGACAAGCCGCAGGCGGAGCTGCCGAAGCTGAAGGCCATCGCCTCCCGGTGCAACGAGCCGGGCCACGCGTTCCACAACGACTTCGAGGCGGACGGCTTCGACCCACTGGTCGCACGCTTCGACCTCAGCAGCGACCCGCTGGGCTACTTCACCCGGAAGCTCCAGGTGACCCGCCACCTGCTCTTCAACCTCTCCCCGCGGCTCCCGCGGAAAGGGGAGAGCTATTGGGAGTTCACCCGCGCGTTCAACGGCCTGCTGAACGAATACTCCAGCAGCGCCGCGGTGGCCAGCCGGTATGTCGGCGGCCTCCACCTGAACAACAACTACCACGGCGACTCCGGCGAGAAGCCGGTGCTGGTGCCGGTGCCCGCCGCGAAGCAGCGGGAAGCGCTCCGCCTGCTGAACTCGTACGTGTTCGCGGAGAACGCGTTCAACTTCCCGCCGGAGTACTACCAGAAGCTTACCGGCAACCCGTACATCAGCATGGAGAGCATGATGCTGGGCGGCACCGGTCCCCGGGACTTCCCGGTGCGCAACCAGTTCGCCAACATCCAGACCGCGGCACTGCGCCGCGTGCTGAGCCCCTCCACGCTAAACCGGGTGATGAACAACGAGTTCAAGCTCGCACGCGCCGAGGATCCGCTCACGCTGCCGGAGATCTTCCGCAGCGTGGGAACGTCGGTGTGGTCGGAGCTGGACGGCCGGAAGGACGTCACCACGCTCCGGCGGCAGCTCCAGCGCACCCATCTGGACATCCTCATCGGCACGGTGATCTCGCCCAACGGCAGCACGCCGGAAGACGCGCGAGCCCTCGGCTGGGATCAGCTCCGGCAGCTCCGCACGAAGATGGAAGCTGCCCGCCTGCGCCCCGGCATCGACGAGTACACCCGCGTGCACTTCGATGAGAGCCTGATGCGCATCCACCGGGCGCTCAACGCCACCCACAACATCGGCGGCGGCGGTGGCGGCGGCGGCGGGACGATCCAGATCATCTTCGGCGCGGACGGGAAGCCGCTGCCGGAGCAGCCCGCTCGGCCGTAAGCTCCGGGCGAGTTGCCCCATACGGGCAAGCTCGCGGAACACGCGTTAGTCCGCGAATAGCGGACACAGGGGAAGGGCCTGCCGGTAACGGCGGGCCCTTTCTGATTCACGGGGCCTCACCAGGGGAGTTGCCCGCAAAACACCCCGGCACCGGCAGCCGCGGGCAGGCGCGAAAATCCGCGAAAGGGGAGGTCAGGAAGTCCCTGACCCGCCCGGCCGTGAACGGACCGGGCTACTCAACCAAACGCCCGTATCCGGGCCTCTACGGGTCGCCCCACAGACCCTGGAAAGGCGTTCGGTTGGATAGGCAGGTCGTTTACGGCCTGCCGGGCATTGGCGGACACGTCGGCGAATCGGGAGTTCGAGACAGTCCCGGAGGTCGCCGAATCCTGCACTCCAGATTCGTGACACACGTTCCTACTGGTAGAACTCCACCGTCCGCCGCACGCCCTCCCGCAGCGAAGTGGCTTTCCAGTCTGGGAAAAGGCGCGTGATGTAGTGCGGCTCCGGCGGGATGTTGGTCGGGATCTCCGGTCCATCCGCCCGCAGTCGGCCGGCGGACTCCGGGAGCACGATGGCGATCGCCTCCAGGAACTGCTCCGAAGTCGCCTGCTCGCCGGGGAGGTCCGCCACACTCGCTGCGGGCGGCGCTTCGAACGCGCAGCGTACGAAGGCGCGGGCTACGTCCTCCACGTAGTCGTAGCCCACCCGTCCGGTGTAACCGATCGTGTAGTCCTCACCGAGAGCCGCGGCGCGGGCCGCCAGGGAGGGTCCAGCCGTCAGTCCCTGCTCCCGCTCCGGACCGTACACCACGTGCGGGCGCACGGCCACCGAGGCGATCCCGGAATGGCGCCAGTACTGCTCCGCAATCAGGTCGACGGCGAGCTTGAAGGCCCCGTAGAACATCGGGGGATGGGTGGCGTCCGCCTCCGTCGCTCCCGTTCCGGGACCATAGACCGCGTAAGAGCTGGCGTAAGAGACGGCGCTCACGCGGTCGGAGCGACGGGCCGCATCGAACACGGTGGTGCTCCCCAGCACGTTCACCTGGCACCCGCGCCAGGGATCTTCCTGGCACGCCGGCGTTAGCAGCGCCGCGAGGTGGATGATGTGGGTCACGCCGCAGCGCCGGATCACCGCTTCCAGGCCGTCGCGGTCCAGCAGCGACACGTCCGCGCATTCTACCTGCTCCGCGGCCACTGCTCCCAACACCCGCCGCCAACGCTCCGCCGCGGGGTGGGGGTCCACTACTACCGCTCGCACCTCTCGCGCCAGCAGCTCCCGCAGCACCCACGAACCAATGAAGCCGCTGCCGCCCGTTACCAACACACACGAATCCGCCATAGTGAATCCAGCTCCTGACACGCCTACAGCCTCCCCGGTGACAGCGGGCAGGCTCCCTGGGAGAAGGCGCCGGTCGGCGGCAGCTTCGTCCGGATAGTGGCGAACTCCTCTACGGGGTCTCCGCGGCGGAGCGGGGGAGAACCCCGGCGGTGTGCAGTGGGAACACACGCAGGATGCAGGGCAGGTGGATCACCGCGGTGATGATCGAGCGGAAGATCACCGCCCAGGCCGCGCCCGGCAGACCGAAGCGGCTGATGAGGAAGGCGGAGGCGGCCAGGCTGATCAGGTTGGAGGCGATGGAGAGCCGCATCGCCTCCCGGTCGTGACCGGTGGCGTTGAGCGCGAAGGCCATCACCAGTCCCAACCCCTGGAAGGGCAGCCACCAGACGGTGATCTGGAGCACCTGACGGCAGGCCGCGGCGTTCGCGGGGAACAGGAGCCGTGCAATCGGGTCCGCCACTACGGTCACTGCGGCTGCCACCGCGATGCAGAGCACGAGAATCATGAGTCCGGCGCGGCTCACCTCTTTGCCCACCGCGGCGGCCCCATCCTGATACTTGTCCGCGAACCGTGCAAAGAAGGTGGTGGCCACGGCATCCGGAATGATCCCCAACCGGTTCGGCATGAGCCAACCGGCTGAGAAGAAGCCGTAAGAGCCCATCCCCATCAATTTAGGCACGATGAGAGCTTCCGCCTGGGCGGCTACCGTGGCCACCCCCAGCTGTGCGGCCATCAGACGCGCTTCCCAGAGCACCCGCCCAAACGCGCGGCGATCCCAGCGCACGCGTACCGGACAACAAACGCGGTGCACCACCTGGAGCCCCAGTGCCGCCGAGATGATCGGCCCGATCAGGTAGGCGAGAGAAAGCTCGATCGGCCCGCCTCCGGACGCCATCACCGCGATGGAGGCAGCGGTGAGCACGAGGCCGGCCGCCATATTCACGCCCGCCATGGCGGGCAGCCGGTGGGTGGCCTGGAGCAGGTCCAGCGCGGCACTGGAAATACAGGTGAAGACCAGACCCACTCCGGCCACCAGCGTGCACTGGAGCACCACCGGCGGGTAGTGGAGAGCAGCACAGACCACCAACCCTGCCAGCGCGGCGGAGAACCCCAGCAGCACGCGGATCCCGAGTTGCTCCGCCAGCGCCTCCGGGGCCGAGTCCGGCTTCAGTGCTACCGAGCGCACAAACTGCATCCGCAGCCCCAGGTTCGTGATGAACGCCACCGTGGCAATCAGCGTGGTAGCGGTAGCCCACTGCCCGTACGCCGTCGGACCGAGCGTGCGGATGATGTAGGCCATCGCCGGCACCCCGATCACGTTCAGCAGGAGTGGCTGCACCATCAGGCAGATGGAGCCGATCACGGGTGCAGAGAGGCGCTTCAGCATAAAGGCGTAGGGACAAGTGCAACGCGCCGGCTCGACCGCAAGCGCAGCTCCCGGAAAGACTGGGGACGCAAATCAGGTGCGCGACCCGTGCGCTTCGTGCACAAGCGTCCACACCGTTTGCCGGCTCCGGTTCAACACGGCCCATGCACTCAAGTTCGGGCCGCGGCACCTTCGCTCTGGGTGACCCCGCCCAGAATACCGGTAGGGGAAGTGAGAGTAGTTGTGACTTCCGCGCAAACCCCAACGATCAGTGTGTTGATTCCCGCGTACAACGCGAGTCGCTGTGTCTCGCGATCCATCGAGAGTGCGCTGGGACAGACCGTGCCGCCCCTGGAGATCCTGGTGGTGGATGATGGGTCACAGGACGATACGGCGGCCGTCGTGCAGCAGTACCCATCGCCGGTGCGGCTGATCCGGCAGGCGAACGCAGGACCAGCCGCCGCCCGCAACCGCGCCGCCCGCGAAGCTCGCGGCGAGTGGCTCGCCATGCTGGACGCCGACGACGGTTGGCTGCCCCAGAAGCTGGAGCGACAGCTTCCGTACACCAACGATCCGCAAGTGGGGGTGGTCCACTGCTGGGGACCGCCCTCCGGCGAGGCCGTGCCGCCATTGCTGGACTTCGCGTCGATGTGGCTCCAGAACCAGGTGGTGAACTCGTCGGCGCTGATCCGCCGGACCGCCTTCGAAGAGGTGGGCGGATTCGATGAGGACCGCGCCCTGATCTCGGTAGAGGACTATAACCTCTGGCTGCGGTTGCTCGCTCGCGGGTGGACGATCGCCACCTGCCCGGAGCGGCTGCACGAGTACACCCCGGCGGAAGGCAATCTCTCCGGCCAGTTTGAGCGGATGGCACATGCGGAGCTGCTCAACCTGGAGAAGCTCCAGCAGAGCCTGCCGGTAACGCCGGAGATGATCCGCGCCAAGCGTATCGCCATCCACGAGGAGTACGGCCGGCACCTCCTCCACTACCGGCAGCTTCCGGCGGCCCGCCGGTGGCTCGGGTACTCGCTCCGCCGTCAGCCCTCTCCGTACCGTCTGGCCTGCTGGCTGGCCACCTTCGCGCCGCCGGCCGTGCTCAACCTGCGACGCAAAGCGCACCCGGATCCCGTGACCGGCGCCGCGTAAGCCGGCGCCGCAGGGTCAGCCGCTGGCCGACAGCCGTTCCAGGGTGTCCAGGAACCTGGGGATGTCCACCGGCTTCTGAAACGAGGCGGCGGCACCCAGGAACGCGCCCGCCTCGCGTGCATCGTGCGCGCCCGATACCACTACCAGCGGCACCCGGCCCCAGCGCGCATCCCGCCGCAGCTCCAGGGCCAACACCCAGCCGTTGGCGCGCGGCATCTGGAGGTCCGTCACAATGACCTGGGGTGCGGAATCACCCACGTGCAAGAGGTTGAGCGCTTCGACGCCATCCACTGCAGTGTGGATCTCATAACCCTCATGTTCCAGTAGCTCCGTCAGGCCTTCGCGGATGTAGTCATCGTCCTCCACCAGCAGGATGCTGGGGCGGGCTCGCGGCGTGGGCTCCGGCGCCAGGGGTAGATAGACCCGGACCGTGGTCCCCGCCGCCGGACGGCTGTCGACCTCTAATCCACCGCCGTTCTGGAGCACGATTCCATACACGGTCGCCAGACCGAGCCCATGGGCCAGACCCGCCTCCTTGGTGGTGAAAAACGGCTCGAACATCCGTGTCCGCACGTCTTCGTTCATCCCGCAGCCGGTGTCCGTGAACTCCAGGCACACGTACGACCCCGGCGCCAGCAGCGGATCGAGGCTAGTGCTTGGCGCCACGACCGCACGGCTCAGCCGGAGTGTAACCTTACCTCCCGAAGGCATCGCGTCCCGGGCGTTCGTGAGCAGTTGCACGAGCAGTTGCTCCACCTGCCGGGTATCCATGCGTACCGGTGCGCTGGGGAGGTCGGATTCGATCAGCAGCTCCGTGCGCGCCCCCAGGAGCTGCCGGAGCTGCTCGGCCTGCTGCCGGATGGTTTCTTCCAGGTCCAACGCGGTCGCCACCACCATCCGGGTCCGGCTGAACGAGAGGAGGTGCTGGGCGAGGACGGCGGCGCGGGCGGCGGCCTGCCGGATCTCGTCCAGTGGCGTCCGCAGCGGATCTCGCGGCTCCACTACGTCCAGGAGCAACTCGCTGTGCCCCATGATCACCGCCAGCATGTTGTTGAACCCGTGTGCGATCCCACCGGCAAGTCGTCCCACGGCCTCCAGCGTCCGGGCCCGGGCAAGCTGCTCGTCCGCCTGCTTCTGTTGAGAGCGGTCCACGAAGAGCGCGAAGTACCCTTCCAGTTCACCGCTCGCGGAGTGATAGGGGCTGGCCGCGATGAGCAGCGGAATCTCGCGCCCGTCCGAGCTGCGGCAGCTCCCGTCATATGTGGCGCCGGATCTCCAGGCGGGAGGAATAGCCATTCCGCCGGCGCCGCCGGCGGTGAGTAGCAGCTCGCCCACCGAAGCGCCGGTCAGGTTCGCTGTCGGCCGGCCTAGCAGGCGGGCCAGCCCCCGGCTGGCGAAGGTCACCACACCGGCGGGGCTCACCAGCGCCAGCCCTACGTGTACGGAGTCGAGGATGCGTTGCAGCTCCTCCGCCCGCGGAAGCGACTCCGGCCGCGGCGCATCACCGGACCCGAGCTGGTGTTCTGGATTCTCCATCGGATCAGCGCAACCTTCCCGAAACACGGATGACGGTCGTCCAAGCCTGAGCCGTCGTCGAAGGAGCTGTCGGCAAGATCAATGCCGTTCGAAGCTCCGCGAGCAGCCAGCCGCCGCGATCACACCCTCAAGTCGAACCCAGCCGGAGGCATAATCCCTTGTGGACAAGCGGCATCCGGCCCGTCGCCACGCTATTCATTCAAGCGCGGGGATCTTCCTTCCAACGCCGATTCTCCCCCATTTGTCTGTCCAGCACACCTAGCAAGCAACCGCCGATAGTGCGTTCTTGCACGGCCTTGCAAAACAACCCCTCGTTGCGCTGAATGCAAGCTCGATTGCCACCAAGAATGCTTGGTAGAAGCAACCAGACTTGCGTGAGATCCCGCTGTCAACGAACAGACCTACCTGTCATCGACACCTGCACCGTGCAGGCGTGGACCAGGGTTAGGAGCAGGGGTCCCGCCGGTTGGCTGGATTCTAGCCGGCGGGGAGTTGGGATGGGACACACTTTTAGCCAGACATGCCGCACCCGGCGCGGGTGCGAGCAGCCAGAGCGTCGGGCTGCTGGAGCCTTCCGGCGGCCGGGCGTGTTACCCCAACCCTCCCCTGCATAGGGAGAGCAGCTAGGGCTCCGCATCCGTCCCCCGGCGGGTGTGGAGTCCACTTTTCCGTGGAGCTGCCTTCCCGCGAAGGCCCGGGGTCCGGTCGCGCATCTTCAGCCGCTGCCTCCCGAGGTCGGGCGCTGGATGCGCGGATTTCCCTTTAAAGTGTCTCTTGACGCGTCAGCCAGCGAGCAGGCGATGTCTTACCAAGCGAATTGTTAGCAACCAATTAATCAAGTCCTCACTGGTAGGATCGAACAATGATTCGTAGAGTTGATCAACCAAGTAACACCCAGTCGTTAGTCCGAATGGTGGCCGGCCTGCTGATGCCGGCCTTTGCCTTGCTGGCGGGGCTGGCCGCGGCCGCGCCCGGAGCGCCGGTCCGAAAGCACGTCCGACCGTCGGCAGCGCGCTCCTCGATCGCAGCCGTCCCCTACGCGCCGGTGCAGGCACCAGCGACTGCGCCTGCCGGCGCTCCGCAGGCAGCGTCACCCACCGGCCGCACGCCGCGGCTCCTCTGGACGCCCCAGCAGCAGGCGGTCTGGCAGCGGATGCGCACCGAGAACAACGTCTGGTGGCGGCTGCTCAAGAGCAACGCGGACCGTTCCGAGACGGCGGACCGCCGCTACGCGGACATCGGGCAGTGGTGCACGCTGGCCTACCAGATCACCGGCGACGTAAGCTACGCGCGCAAGGCGTGGGGAGCACTCAACGGCCAGACCACCGGGGAGTCGTTCCTGAGCCCGTCGTTCTGGCCCGGAGACGGCCGCAACTTCACCCGGGAGTCCTTCGTGGACTTCATCTGGATGTACGACTGGCTCTATCCGGCGCTGACTCCGAGCGAGCGAGCGTACTACCTGGCCCAGCTCAACCGCTGGTCGGACCTGGTATTGAACAAGGTCCCGAACGTGCCCTGGGGCACGCGGCTGACGGACTCGGATGAGACGGTGGGCCACTACTTCAGCCTGGCGCTGATGGACCTCGCGACCGGGCCGGACAATCCGCGGGCCGGCACCTTCCTCTCCAGCACGTGGAACGAGACGTACACCGGCGCGGCGCTCAATGTCGGTGGGCTGACCGCCACCGGCAGCAACCTCACCAGCACGATGCGCAACGCGATCCGCCGCTTCGTAGAGCTGGCGGAGGGCGGGCAGTGGCCGGAGAGCACCGAGTACAACCTGAACACGATGCGGATCCTGCTCTGGGGCGCCCATGGGGTTCGCACCGCCACCGGCGTGGACTACTTCCCGGAAGTCACGCGGTACACCCAGCAGCTCGCCCGCGCGCAGATCGCCGAAGTGGTGCCGGACCTTTCGGATTCGTACCAGTGGGGGGACATCCAGCAGGCTCGCAACATCGAGCTGTGGCTGCGAGGGAATGTCGCCGGCACCCTTTCCGGCCTGCTGCAGAACGACCCCGAGAACGGCCCCTTCGCGCAGCAGTTGGTGGATGAGCTGGCGGGGCGCTACCCGGAGATGTCCACCGTCAGCAGCAGCCTGGGTGCGGCGTTCTTCCTCTTCCACAACCCGTATGCGGCACGCGCCGACTGGCGGGGAGCCTTCTCGCGCGGCTCCTTCGCGTCCGGCGGCGGGCTCCAGCTCTTCCGCGACGGCTGGAGCACTACGGACAGCCTCTTCGGCACCCACTTCCCGCCGGTTGGGAGTGTGGATCACTACGTCGGCTACTTCAACACGTTCCAGCTCTTCCGCAAGGGCGAGTGGGCCGTGACGAACCCGATCGGTTACCAGACGGTCCAGGGCGAATACACGAACGGGATGCTCATCGGGGGCCTCTCCAGCTCGTCCGAGGCGCGAGGGCTGGTGGCGCAGGAGATCGGCGCCGGCGACCTTTACGCCTACTCCGCCGGGACCACCCGCGGACAGTACTACGTGCAGCCCTACTACGATCCGCCGCCCACCTTCCTCCACGAGTGGACCCGGAGCGTCTTCTATCTGCCTTCCGCAGACAAGCACTCCGACACGATCCTGGTGTTCGATCGCACCAACGCAGACAACCCGAAGAACCTGCCGAAGCTGGCTCGCTACCGCACCGGCGACTACAACCGGATCGCCGCCGCGCCCGCGAACAAGCAGTGGATCATCCATTCGCCGGTAGCGCCTACGCTGACGGCGGACGCCATCGCCTGGCGCACCGCTGCGGGCCAGCAGGTGCGGGTCAACACGCTGCTGCCGGCCGCCCAGAGCCGCACCGTGGTGGACGAGCGCACGCTGGTGGATAGCGCGGCCACCATCGCCGCGAGCGAGAAGAAGTTCCAGACCCGGATCAGGCCCGCCACGGAGCAGCCGTGGGATACGTTCCTGAACGTGGTTCAGGCCTACGACACCGGCGCCGAACTGTCGAACACCCTGGTCCGCAGCGCCGGCGGCGAGAGCGAAGGAGCCCTGGTGCGCCGTGTGGGGCACAATGACGCGCTCGTCATGTTCAGTGCGCAGCAATCCGCCCGCCTGCTCACCACCGCGTTCACCGTCACCTGGAGCGCCGCCACCACCGTCACCGAAGGATTCCTGGTGGACCTGGACCCGAGCCGTACCTGGAGCGTGGTCACCGACGGCGGCGCGTCCCGGCCGCTCACCGTGAGTGATCAGGGAGTGGGCCGGCTAGTAGTCAACGGCGCCGGCACGCACACCATCCGGCTCGCGTCCGTGGCGGCCCAGGACACCATCGCTCCGGCCGCTCCGACCGGCCTCGCCGCGCTTGCGGGTGACGGCAGCGCCAGCCTCTCCTGGAACGCGAGCCCGGAAGCGGACCTGGCGGGGTACCTCGTCCTGCGCAGCGGGGCGGAGAACGGGAGCTACACCCGGCAGAACACCAGCCCGATCTCCGCCCGAACGCTGACACAGACCGGCCTGACCAACGGCGCCACCTACTGGTACCGCTTGTGCGCCGTGGATCAGAGCGGCAACGAGAGCGCGCTGAGCGCCCCCACCAGCGTGGTGCCGGTGGCCGGGAGCTATACCATCAGCGGCACGGTTACCGCCAGCGGCGCCCCGCTGGCGAACGTCACCGTAAGCAGCGGCACCCGGACCGCCACTACTTCCGCCGGTGGTGTCTACTCCTTCAGCAGCCTGCCCGCGGGGACTTACACCGTTTCGGCCAGCCGCACCGGCTATTCACTTAGCGCTGCAAAGAGCGTGGCAGTCGGCCCCAGCGCGTCGTCGATCGACTTCACTGCTTCCCCGGCAACCACCGCCACCAGCCTCCCCGGCCTCCGGATCAACGCTGGAGGAGGCGCCTACACCGGCACCGGCGACACCTGGAGCGCGGACCAGTATTTCAACGGGGGAACGGCACACAGCTACCCCTCGCGGGACATCATCGGCAGCAGCGACTCGCCGCTGCTCGTGACCGTGCGCTACGGCACCAGCTTCGGCTACAACCTGCCCGCGGCCGCCGGGGCCTATATCCTCCGGCTGCACTTTGCCGAGTGCTGGTTCACTTACAAGGGCGCGCGGGTCTTCAACGTAGACGTCAACGGTGCCCGCGCTCTGCCGAACTTCGACATCCACGCCGCGGCCGGCAGCCACAACAAGCTGGTGGTGAAGGAGATCCCGGTCATCAGCACCGGCGCCGGGATCACGCTCGCCTTCCAGCGCGTGGTAGACAATGCGCTGATCAACGCGATCGAGCTGGTCCCCACCGGCAGCTCCATCACCGGACGCGTCATCCTCAACGGCGCGGGGCTCTCCGGCGCAACGGTTACGGCGGGCAGCCGGGCCGCCACCACCGGCGCGGACGGTAGCTACTCCTTCGCCGGCCTGGAGCCCGCCACGTACACCGTGGCGGCAAGCAAGACCGGCTACCTGTTCAGCAGCCCGCGGACCGTGACCGTCGGCCCAGACCAGAGTGGTGTCGACTTCACAGCCAGCCCGAGCACCTTCCGCATCAGCGGGACAGTGCGCGCGGCGGGGACCGGCCTCGCTGGCGTCTCCGTCACTGCAGGGGGCCAGACCGCCACCACGGCTGCGGACGGCACCTATGCGCTGGCAGCGGTGCCCGCCGGCAGCTACACGGTGACGGCCGCCCTCGCCGAGTACACCCTCAGCACCCAGACCGTAACCGTCGGACCGGACCGCACCGGGCTGGACTTCACGGCAACCCGCGTTACGTACTCCCTCGGGGGAACAGTGCGCACCGGCGGGATCCCGCTCCCGGGCGTCACCGTCTCTGCTGATGGGCGTTCGGCAGTTACCGGTGCGGATGGTGCCTACTCGATCGCCGGGCTCCTGTCCGGCAGCTACGTCGTAACCGCCGCTGCGGCCGAATACACGTTCGACGGGCCGCGCACCGCGGTGGTGGGGCCGAGTACTTCCGGAGTGGATTTCACGGGTGTGCGGAAGACCTACACGGTCAGCGGCTCCGTAACGGTTAGCGGCGCCGGCCTTGCGGGCGTCGCCATCGCCGCCGGTGATCGAACGGCGCTCACCGCCGCGGACGGCACCTTCACGGTATCGGGGCTGCTCTCTGGCTCCTACCAGGTGAGTGCGGCAAAGGCGGAGTTCACGTTCAGTGCAGCGCAGTCCGTCTCCGTTGGACCGAGCCGCACCGGCTTTGTCTTCACCGGAACGCCGAACACCTATCGGGTCCGCGGCACCGTCCGCGACCTGGTTCGCGGGGCCGGCGCCCCGCCGACCGCGCCCGGCCTGAGCGGCGTCACCGTCACCGCCGGGGGCCGCACCGCCACCTCCGGAGCCGACGGCAGCTACGCGATCGAGGGCCTCGTGGCCGGGAGCTACCCGGTTTCGTGCCAGCGGCGCGGCTTTGCCTTCTCCGCCCCGGTCACCGTGACGGTGGGTCCCGACCGGGACGGCGTGGACTTCACCCGCCAGCCGGTGGTCTCTCCGGCGGCGTTCCAACTGCGGGACGGCCGACCCGTCAGCGGCGGCAGCGCGATGGACGTGGTCTTCACCGCGAACGGCGCTCAGGTAACCGCCGCTTCGTTCGACCTGGTGTTCGACCCGGCCCTCGTGGCCTTCGTGAGCGCCGAGGCGGGAGCTGTGCCGTCGGGGGTGACCGTGACGGCGCGGGAGCAGTCCGCCGGGCGGGTCCGCGTGGTTCTCTTCGGCACCCAGTCCACGGCCTGGAGCAGCGGTACGATCGCCTCCGTGATCTTCCGGGCCGCCCCGGGCTCCGCCGCGCAGGTGACCGCGCGGGTGGAGCTGATGCTGCCGGAGCTGACCGTCCCCGGGGTGCAGGTGTCTGACGCCGAAGGCCTCGCCGCCGAAGCGAGCGCCTCCGGCGGCTCGGTGAGCTTCACGGCCGGCCGCTCGGGAGACCTGAACCGGAACGGCGCGCTGGACGTGGGCGACATCCAGCTCATGTTGAACGTGGTGCTCGGCGCCATGTCCTCGGATCTCGCCCAGCACGACCTGAACGGCAACGGCTCGGTGGACGTGGGCGACCTACAATCGCTCGTGAACATGTTCATGACCGGTAGCGCCCCCGCCAGCCGTCCGGCTGCCGCGACGGCGAAGGCGGTCCGCGGACGACGGGCGGTGATCCGGCTCGGGTTCGATCCGTCGGGCGCCCAGGTCACCGCCGTGGCGTTCGATCTACGGCTGGACACCGGGGTGCTGGAGTCGGTGGTCCATACCCGGAATCGCAGCGACCTCCAGTTCGTGACCCGCACGCTGCCGGGCGGCCGGACCCGGGTGCTCCTCTACAGCAACAACGGAACCCCTCTACCGCGCGCGAGCGACCTGTTCGCGCTCCGCGTCCGCGGCGTGCGGCGCGTGGACGTACTGCGGCCGGAGACCGACTCTGCCGGCGCTGACGGGGCACGGCCGGACGGATCGACGACCTCCGTAACCGTAGGCCTGGGCGTCGCCCGGTAAGACGTTCCCATCCCTCCGGTACTGGAGAGGGGAGCGCTCGCGGTTGTGCCGCGAGCGCTCCCTTTTTCCGTTGCTCGTGCGGCCGGATGATCGTTCCCCGCGGGAGTGACAGGCCGTCTCTCCGCCCTCCGTGCGCCCTCGCGCTCGCACCGGCAATTCTCGGGCAGGATGCCATCCTCCGCGGGGTGAATTTAATCTGGATTGACCTGAACCAGTTCGAGGGCCGGATGCCGGGGCAACCGTGTACCAACCATCCTAACGAGCTCACCTACGTTCGGTGCGGGCGGTGTGACGTACCGATCTGTGTCCGCTGCATGGTGGACACTCCGGTAGGCAAGAAGTGTCGGGGGTGCGCCAAGACCCGGACACACGTTACGGAGTCCACTCCGAAACAGGTGATCCCGGCGTTTCTGGTAGCCACGGCGGTAGCGATTCCCGCTGGCTACGTGATGCACTGGGTCCCGATCTTGATCCTGCCGGCAGTGGTCTACGGCGGCCTGGTGGCCGAGGTCGCGCTGCGGGTAGGGCAGCGGCGGCGAAGCCTGGCGATGCAGGTAGTCACCGGCCTCGCGGCGCTGATCGGCGGGCTCACGGGCGGGGGTGGCCTGAAGATCCTGATCGCACTGGCCTCCGGGATGGGTGGGCTCACGCCGAGCACTGCGCTCGGCGCATTGTTTGCCGGCTTCGGACTGGCCTCTACACTGATCGGCGTGTTCGTCGCCGTTTCGCGAGTGCGCTACCTCTAGCGCGAATAGAACCGAGCAACCAAACGTATGCAACTCCAGATCAAAGAGCTTCTGGCGCTCCAGGCGATTGATAGTGAGATCGGCAAGCTCACCGAAGAGCGGGAAGCACTTGACCGAGGTGACCGGGTCGAGCGCGCGCTCGCGGTGCGACAGGCGAAGCTGGCCGCGGCCGAACGCCGCCTCCAGGGGCTGGAGGCCGAGCAGCGAGCCATCGAGCTCGAGCTCAAGAGCCTTGAGGGCAAGAAGCACACTGAGTCGCGGAAGCTGTATGAAGGGCGGATCACGGCGCCGCGGGAGCTTCAGGCGCTTCAGAACGAGATCGATGCGCTGGACCGCCAGCGCCACCGTCTCGACGACTCGATCCTGCGGCGCGCCGACGAGGTGGAAGCGGCCAAGAAGCAGGTCGAAGCCGCGAAGACCGCTGTCGACGAAGCGCAGAAGGCCTTCGACGTGATGCGGAAGCGCTACGAGAAGGCGCTGGCCCGCATCGAGGCGGGTCTGAGCGCGCAACAGCCGAAGCGGACGCGACTGGCTAACAAGATCAGCAAAGAGGC
>JAJFMS010000474.1 GCA_020696885.1 Armatimonadota bacterium
CCGGCAGCGCGACGGCCGGATCATTTGTTTGTCTGCAAAAGGACCGTCATTGCGAGGGACGTCTTATGTCCCGTGGCAATCCCAGCCGTGTACGGATCCCGCCAGACGCCGAAGCACCCGGGGCGGGTACGTCGCAACCTTCGGGATTGCCACAGCGCCACGGAAGCACGGCGAGGGGGCGGTGGGGATGACGGGCGCTTCGCAATGACGGTGAAAGACGGGTCGGGTGCGGCTCAGGTGGCCCAGTCCGGGCGGAAGATCTCGCCGACGAACCAGCCGAGGAGCATCGACACGAACAGGACGTTGCCGCCGAAGAGCATCGTCTCGAGCTGGGTGGCCGGTTGCGCGGTGACCGTGAACCCGAGCGCCAGGGCGAACGCCGTTCCGAACGCCGTGAGCACGGAATGGGAGACACTGGCTTGACGGTAGGCGAGCGGGATGTAGATGAGGAGCGCCACCGGGAGGAACAAGAGGCCGAGGACCGTGAGCAGCAGGCCCATCGGAATGCTGAGCCGGCCGATGCCGAAGGTCTGGTAGACCAGCTCCTGGCCGGCCGGGCGCAGCCAGCCGGCGGCGGCCATGATCGCGCCGGTGAGCAGCCCGTTCAGTGACATGATCACCAGGTGCGGGAGCGTCCAGTGGGGCGCGACCGGGATCCCGAGCGAGGGTTCCATGCGGCCGATCGGCCAGGCCATCAGGAAGAGGATGCCCGCCAGTCCGAAGAAGGTCACCGCAAGCTGATAGCCGACGCGCTTCTGGGTGTCCAGCGTGCGGCCGTACTGGGCGGCGTTGCGGAGGAGGTCGTCGCCGGCGGGGCCGGTGGCGCCGCGGCCCTGCCGCTGGAGCACCCGGTTCAGCTTCGACATGATCAACGCCCCGTTCGGCAGCATCTGTGCCGCCACGGTGTAGCATCGCACGGCGTCGTCATACCGGGCCTGGCGGCCGTAGATGTCGCCGAGCATCTCGTAGGCGCTGCCGTTCCGGCCGATCTGCAGCACCTCCTCGCAGAACCGCTGCGCCTCCCGGTAGTTACCGCGCTGATAGGCCTGCCGGGCATTCTCCATGAGCCGGGTGATCGACTGCTTGCGCTGCTCCGCTTCCCGCTGCGCGCGCGCGTCGGTGGGACCGGGCCGAGCCCCCGCCGGCGGCGGAGTGGAAGCGCCGGGTCGTGCCGCGCCGGGTGCGGCAGCAGGGCGCTGGGTGAACGGGGTGGAGCCGTAGGCGCCGGAGCGGAGGTCCGCCTGCCGCCGCTGCTTGTCACGCAGGTCGAGATCGTAGCGGGCGCGCCGGGCGGTGTCGCTCAGGGTCTCGTAGGCCTGGGTGATGCGGATGAAGACCTCGTGGTACTCCGGATGCTCCCGGTTCAGGTCCGGGTGGTACTTCTTTGCCAGCTCGCGGTACCGCTTCCGGATCTGGTCGACCGTCGCCGTCTGCTCTACTCCCAGCACGTCGTAGTGCGTCCGGTCCTCACTCACCGGTGCCGTCTCCACCGCCCATCCCACCTGTACTCAGGCCGCCATACAGCGAGGCGTAGAACGTGGCGACTTTGTAGGCGACCATGATCGCCACCGCCAGCAGCAGCACCACGCCCAGCGTGACCACCAACTGCTGCGTGGCATGGGATGACTCTTCCTCGTAGAAGTCCGCGGCCTTGTCCAGCATCGTGTCCAGGCTGCCGGTGGATTCACCGGTGGCGACCATCCCGGTGAACATCGGGGGGAAGAAGCCGGTAGCCTCCAGCGTCTTGGAGATCGGCATACCGCGCTCGAGGTGCGGCACCATCCGCAGGGACTGCTGCTCCAGCACGTAGTTGCCGCTGGCTTCGCCGGACATCGCCAGCGCAGAAGCGATCGGCACGCCGGCGCCGTACAACGCGGCGAACGAGCGGGCGAACCGCGCCACCGCCATCTTGCGGATCAGCTTTCCCACAATGGGGAACGACAGCTTCACCTGGTCGTACATCTCCCGGCCGCCGCGGCTCGTGAAGAAGAGCCGGCTAGTGAACCAGGCGGGAATCCCCAGGCCGAAGATCCAGAGCAGGATCCGACCGAGGTCCCGCAGGTAGCCGGCCAGCGTCATCGGGAAGCCGATCGGCAGCACGAAGACCAGGAGCCCCAGCACCAGCTTCGGGTAAAGCGTCTTGCGGGCCACCTCGGAGCGGATGTGGTGCTCACGCTCCAGGTAATCGGAGAGCCGCTGGAAGATCGCTACCAGCACGCCGCCGGCCTCGCCGGCTTCCACCATCCGCACCTGCATGCGGTCGAAGATGCGCGGGAAGCGCGTCATCCCTTCGGAGAGCCGGCCCCCGGCCAGGATGTGCTGGCCCAGGAACTGCGTGGCGCGGCGCAGGTGCGGGTTGGGGGTCTGGCCGGACTGGCTCAGCATCTCCAGGGAATGGTACAGCGCCACCCCGGAGTTCAGCAGCGTGTAGAGCTGCCGGTAGAACAGCGAGAGGTCCTTAGGGGAGACCGGCGACTTGAGCCGCTGCCCGAGGGAGTCTTCCTGCTGCGGCCGGGTGCTGGTGAGGCGCCGGCCGGTTTCCCGCAGGTCGGTGACCCAGAGCCCTTGCTCCCGTAGGCGCGACACGGCGCTGGAATCCGTCTCCGCCTCCACCGATCCGGTGGTCTGGTGACCGCTGCCGTCTTTGGCCGTGTATTGGTAGAGGGGCATCGCCGGTTTAGTTGATCCAGTCCATCACGGTAGTGGCCATCCGTAGATAACTATACGCGAATCCCACCCCGAGCAAGCCGGTGAGGATTACGACCCACGTCACCGAGGTGACGGCGCCGCGAACGACGCTGGCGCCCAGGGCCGTCTGGGTTTCGCCTTCGTAGCGAGCGGCCAGGTAGTCGAGCGCCTCGGCTACCTCTCCCGCGGACTCTCCGGTGGCTACCATCCCCGCGTCGTGCGGGTCCAGCAGCGCCGTCTCCTGCATCGCCGTGCTGAACCGGCCGGTGGCGTGCACGGTGGGTAGTCCGCTCGCAAACCGCTGCGCCAGGCAGAGGTTGGGGACCGCCCCCGAGGCCGTTTCCCAGGCGGAGCGGGAGTCCACGCCGGCCCGGTTCAGGTACTGAAGCGTCCGGGTGAAGACGGCATTCGCGCGCAGGTAGTTGATCTTCCCCGCGATGGGTAGACGCAGGAGCAGGCGGTGCCACCGCTCCGCAAACCGCGGCGACTTCCGGAGCGACTGAAAGCCGAACAGCGAGGCGACATAGACCGCGATCATCGGCAAGGAGATGAAGAGGAAGGCGTGGCCTACGGCCTTCAGCCCCTCGCTGACCTTGAACTCCGAGGCCGCCAGGGCGGGAAAGAAAAAGAGCGCGGCGGTGATGAACGGAATCAGGGCGACGTTGCCGTGGAAGAACCAGACCCACACCCGCAGCTTGCGCTGGGTGTTGTCATCCTGCTCGTGCTGGTTGCCCAGTAGCGCCATTGCTTCCGGCAGGAAGCCGCCCATCTCCGCAGCGCGGATGGTGCCCACGTCGCCGCGAGAGAAGATGCGCGGGTAGTGCTCCATCAGCTCGGAGATCGTGCGGCCGTTCTGGACGCCGCGCCCCATCTCCGTGAGGGCCTCCCGGAGTCCGCGATCGTGGACCTGCGTCGAGACGGTGGTGATCGCCTGGATGGCCGGCATCCCGGAGCGGAAGGCGATATGGAGCTGGTGGAAGAGCTGCGCCACCGCCCGCTCGCTGGCGGTGAGGGTGGAGGCGTTCGCGGGCGCGGTGACGAGCGGGCTGCCGGTGGGGGTGAGGCGAGAGGCCGGGGTCAGGTTGCGCTGGGCGATCTCAATGACCGTGGGCTGATAGCCCATCGCGGAGAGCCGGGTGGACAGGGCGTACTCGTCCGTAACCTGCATGGCGCCCACGACCTTATTGCCGGTGCGATCCAGGGCTTCATAGCGATACAGCGGCACGACGCAGCTCCTCCACGATCTCGGGAGCGATCTCGTTCAGCGGCTCCCAGACAAACGGTCGTTGCAGGATGTGCGGATGGGGCAGCGTCAGCCGCTCGCACCGGTAGTGCCGCGTCCCGTAGACGAGCAGGTCGATATCGATCAGCCGGGGTCCCCAGCGGAACGTGGGCACCCGCCCGAGATCCGTCTCGATCTGCTTCACCGCGGTTAGCAGCGCCT
The DNA here is from genome assembly GCA_020696885.1 of Armatimonadota bacterium. The sequence continues at coordinate 4,133 of JAJFMS010000474.1, forward strand.
CCGGCTCCAGCCCGGTGCGCAGCTCCACGACCGCGTTGAGGAACGGCGGCTGGTCTTCCACCCCCCAGGGCGGCGTCTCCCGGAAGCCGGACGCGCGCACCACCGCCGTGCCGTCTAGCTGCCCGATACGATTCAGCGCCGCGCGGAAGTTCTCCTCGCGGTCGCCTACGTTGCTGCCGAGGCCCAGAAAGACCCGTTCTGTCTCACTCGTCACCGGACCGCCGTCTCCCTTCCCGATCCTTCCATTGTACAACGGGCGGATCCGCGTTAGGATACGAAATCGGTGCGGGGAGTTTGGACAGGATTAAC